>JBAYRB010000534.1:0-2806 GCA_041676905.1 Spirosomataceae bacterium | reverse complement strand
CTATCATCATTTGGATTGAAGCGGTCGGATGAAGAAGCATTCAAGTACCATGCGTATATGAAGAACGTTCAAGAATTGACTCATGCGGCCGACTCGGTAAAAAGGGAATATGAGGTCAGTGTGAAAAACCTTTATCCGAGTAGTAAACAATACTACAGTTATAATTTCAAAACCGAAGATTCAATTTATTTCAAAAATGTAGAAGCAGGGCCATGGGTAGATTCTTTGTTGGCTTTACCCGTTTCCGACAGTCTTCGCCAATCCATAATCACCCAGGCTAAGACCTCTGCCGAGGGGGTAGCCAGTTTTGCAGCCACCAATGTGACCTATTTGAAGACAAAGGTGAAAGACGGGAATTCCTATGCCCTGGAGAAACAAAAGAAATATGCGGCTGCGTTGTCTTGTTTAATTCTGGTACTAATCGGTTCGCCCTTAGGTGCGATTATTAAAAAAGGAGGTTTCGGATTACCGGTATTAATTTCGATCGTATTTTATATTCTTATGTATGTACTCAACATTCAAGGGGAAAAATACGTTAAAGAAGGACAGATGTCGGTCATGTTGGGGGCTTGGCTTTCCAATATGGTATTATTACTGTTTGGGGTTTACTTTACCGATCGTGCTCGTAACGATTCTCGTTTGTTCGATAAAGATATCTACGTGATGATGTTCCAGCAAATAAAATTTCGGTGGAAGAATTTTCGTAACCCTCTATCCAAGGCCTTGGAAGAGGAGGAGCTTCAAAATAGGATTCCTTGAAGGTTGAAAGGACTTTGGCGCCTATATACACACAAATTAATTAGACTTCGTTGCATTTTTTCTAAAAATATATTATTTTTGCGGAGTTTTATTTTTAAAAAAAATCTGTCGTTACAATTATGTATTTAACCACGGACAAGAAAAAAGAAATCTTTGCATCCAAAGGTTTTCATAAATCTGCCCAGGACACGGGTTCACCCGAATCCCAAATTGCTTTATTTACTTATCGGATCAGTCATTTAACCGAGCATCTAAAGGTCCACAAAAAGGACAATTCTTCCAGAAGGGGTTTGTTGCGGCTTGTTGGTAAGCGGAGAAGGTTATTAGATTATCTCAGCAAAACAGACATCAACCGTTATCGTGCAATTATAGCGGAACTTGGTTTGCGTAAATAGCAATTATGCGAAAGTCAGGGAGCTTGGTTCAAGCTCCCTGACTTCGTTATGGATATCCTTGCACGACAATAATTCATAAAATATTTTATAAAACAACAATATAAAACCAAACCAGTCAGCTTTTAAATCTGACGACAGAACCGGGTCGTTTAGAAAGATGGTGGATCAGGCGGTCTATTGTAAAGAAAATTATGCAATTTAATATTATAACTAAAACCATCACACTTCCCGACGGGCGTACCATCACGTTAGAAACGGGTAAACTTGCAAAGCAAGCCGACGGCTCGGTAGTGGTGAGAATGGGTAACACCATGCTATTGGCTACCGTCGTGGCTAGTAAAGAAATTAAACCCGGGGTCGATTTCCTCCCCCTTTCCGTAGACTACCAGGAAAAATTTGCCTCTGCAGGCCGAATTCCCGGGTCGTTTCAACGTCGGGAAGGTCGCTTATCGGATCACGAAATCCTCGTTTCAAGGTTGGTGGACAGAGCGATTCGTCCGCTTTTTCCTGAAGACTACCACGCTGAAACGCAGATCAATATTGCCTTGATCTCCGCTGATCGCGATGCATTACCCGATGCCTTAGCGTCCCTGGCTGCTACGGCAGCCCTAATGACTTCCGACATTCCGTTTTACAAACCGGTTTCCGAAGTTCGGGTAGCGAAAATCAACGGAGAATATGTGATAAACCCCACCAGTGACGCGCTGAAAGAAGCTACCATCGATTTAATTGTGGGAGCCACTTTGCAGGACATTACGATGGTGGAGGGGGAACTATCAGAGGCAAGTGAAGAAGAGGTCATCGAAGCACTTAAAGTAGCTCACGAAGCTATTAAAATTCAGTGTATAGCGCTGAAAGAATTCGAAGAAGCTTGCGGTAAAACGCAAAAACGCGAATATGAAGGTGACAATGAAGACGAGGCTTTAAAACAGAAGATCCGCGAATTTGCCTATGATCGTATTTACGCAATAGCCAGTGCCGGCACCACCAAACACGAAAGAAGAGACAAGTTTACCGAAATTCACAACGAATTAGTAGAAAAACTTGAATCCGAGTTGGCCGAAGGAGAGGAATTAGATCTCAATTTGGTCAATCGCTATTACCATGACCTGGAGTGGGAAGCTGCACGTAGCTTGGTGTTGAACGAGCGTAGAAGACTCGACGGGAGAAAACTCGACGAAATTCGCCCCATCGCATGTGAGGTAGATTTTCTACCCAAAGCTCATGGATCAGCATTGTTCACCCGTGGGGAGACCCAATCCCTTACGACGGTAACCTTGGGAACTAAACTGGATGAACAGATTGTTGATAGCGCAATGAACTATGGGTATAGCCGCTTCCTGTTACATTACAATTTCCCTGGGTTTTCGACAGGAGAAGTAAAACCAAATCGTGGACCCGGTAGGAGGGAAGTAGGCCACGGTAACCTAGCCCTCCGAGCACTGAAAAAAATCCTCCCTGATGACGAAAATAATCCCTACACCATTAGGGTCGTATCCGACATCCTGGAGTCGAATGGTTCCTCATCCATGGCTACCGTATGTGCCGGCTCACTCGCGTTGATGGATTCAGGTATCAAGGTAAAAGCACCGGTTTCTGGCATCGCGATGGGACTGATTTCCGATAAAGAAACAGGTAAATATGCCATTCTT
>JBAYRB010000533.1:0-2811 GCA_041676905.1 Spirosomataceae bacterium | reverse complement strand
GCGGTTCTTGATGGATATTCGTGAGAAGTCAAAATCAAAATTCTTGATCTTGGCTTTGCTTTGGGCGGTCAGACTTACATTGATGGTTTCCGCTTCCCCGTTATCATTGGAAGAAAAATAGATGATTTTCGACTTGGGTGTACCCTGGGTTAAAACATATTCACGATCCCGGGTAACAGCAGTGATTTGGAACCTTTTAACATAGGTAACCCCGGTTTTACCATCGGTATAAGCAAGATTATAAACTTTACGTTCATTGTTCCGTACGTACACTTCACAATGAATGATATCCTTTCCTACGAAAACCTTATCCTGTATCCTAGTAACCAAACAAACCCCATCTCGACGGAAAACTATGATGTCATCCAGGTCAGAACAATCCATCACATATTCGTCCTTTTTCAAACCGTAGCCGATAAAACCGTCCGCACGATTGACATAAAGCTTCTGGTTATTTGCCGCTACAATATTGGCTGCGATTTGGTTAAATACCCGGATTTCGGTTCTTCTTTCCTTTCCCTTGCCATATTTTTTAAGAAGGTCCTTAAAGAAGTCGATCGCATAGCGGGTAATATTGGCCAGGTTATCTTCCGTAGCGGCCAGCTCTTCTTCCCATTTTCTCATCAATTCATCCGCCCGGAATGAGTCGTATTTCGAAATACGTTTGATGCGAATTTCGGTGAGCTGGATAATGTCATCCCGGGTAATTTCCCGATAGAAGTCTGCCTTATACGGCTCAAGTCCTTTATCGATAATATCAATTACCGCTTCAAATGTCTCTGCTTCTTCGATATCGCGATAGATGCGATTTTCTATAAATATTTTTTCGAGTGACCCGTAGAGAATTTTCTCTTGTAACTCATATTTGAGGATTTCCAATTCGCGGGTCAGTAAGTGGACAGTTTTTTCGGTACTTCTTCTAAGAATGTCTTTTACCGATAGAAACTGAGGCTTCTCGTCGACGATGACGCAGGCATTGGGCGAAATCGACACCTCACAATCGGTAAAGGCATAGAGTGCATCCATAGTGATATCGGGCGACACCCCCTGTGCCAAATGCACATGTATTTCTACCTCTGCCGCTGTGTTGTCCTCGACCTTTTTAATTTTGATTTTTCCCGCATCATTAGCTTTTACGATCGAATCACATAATGAGGTCGTCGTCACTCCAAAAGGAATATCCTTGATGACCAGCATTTTTTTGTCGACTTCTTCGATACGGGCGCGCACTCTCACCTTTCCACCACGTTGACCATCGTTGTAATTGGTCACGTCAATCAAGCCTCCGGTTTGAAAATCCGGATATATTTCGAAGTCCTTTCCTTTTAATATATCAATAGAAGCTTCGATGAGCTCACAAAAGTTGTGGGGTAGTACCTTCGTTGACAACCCTACGGCAATCCCTTCTACACCCAGCGCGAGTAGTAGCGGAAATTTAACCGGTAGTGTCACAGGTTCCCTTTTTCGCCCATCATACGACAGTTGCCACTCGGTGGTATCATCGTTAAATACCACTTCTTTGGCAAACTTGGAAAGGCGAACTTCGATGTACCGTGCAGCGGCTGCAGAGTCACCTGTATGAATATGCCCCCAGTTCCCCTGTGTATCAAACAAAAGCTCCTTTTGCCCTATATTAACCACTGCGTCGTAGATAGAGGCATCCCCATGGGGGTGATATTGCATGGTCGAACCTATCACATTGGCCACTTTGTTAAAGCGGCCATCGTCCATTTCGTTCAGTGCATGCAAAATCCGTCGCTGTACCGGTTTTAGACCATCCTCAATAGCCGGAACTGCCCGCTCCAGTATAACGTAAGAGGCATAGTCCATAAACCAGTTTTCATACAAACCGGAAATGGGTGTTTTGTTATGTAATTCTTGATCTTCTTCTGGCTCTAGGTGGCCGTTATCATCCATAAATACTCGGAGGAAACTTAAAGGTGTTGCTGTAAAACTATAAAAAAAAATGCTATCCTTCAATAATAGCAATCATCTCGCTAATCATCATGGCAGTGGCTCCCCATATCTGTAAACCATTATAGTTGTAAAATGGAGCTGTGATGTATCCACCTCGAATCGGGATTTTCCCTTGTTCAATAATTTGACGGTTGCTGATTTGTTCCAACTTGATTTCCAGGATATTTTCCACTTCCCTGGCGTCCGGAACAAATTCCGGCTTATAGGGCAATGTACCGACCACGGGAACCACCTGTATATCACTGACCAGGACATAAACTTCACTCAACTGCCCAACGATATTAATTTCTTCAAACGGAGCTTTAATTTCTTCCCACGCTTCCCTTAGGGCAGTATGTATTACATCTCGATCGGACGGATCTACCTTCCCACCCGGAAACGAAATTTGCCCCGAATGAACACCATCGTACTTGGGTCGTAGAATCACTGGAAAGTTAATCGCCCCCTGCTCATCAGGATAAAAAAGTAAGAGCACCGCCCCATGGCGAGTTGTCGACCGAGGAACTGGCTACCCTTTGTAATAGGTCGACGCCATTTTTCCCTGAGCAGCTCTACCGGGCAAATCCCCTTTCAGACGATCGGTAATTAAAGCTTCAAAATCAGCAAATGACAAGGTCGATTGCATAGTATAATATGCTGTATCACAGGGGGTAACCCCGTTTTACTTTCAAATACGTGTAAATCTTATTTATAGGCATTTTTTAGCCATTTTCCAAATCAAGCACCGAGCTTCTCTTGGCTTTTGCGTCATAAACCACGCAGGGAAAGCCAAACAAACATTTGTTTTTAATCATCTCCGCTACATTTTCCGGCACCAGCTTCTCCCAACCAGGC
>JBAYRB010000532.1:0-2831 GCA_041676905.1 Spirosomataceae bacterium | reverse complement strand
TTCCTCTATCCTTTGTGGCAGTGATCGGACTGATAGCTTTAGTGGGTATTGAGGTGAAAAACTCAATTTTACTGGTCGATTTTACCGATCAGTTACGACGGGAAGGGGTTCCCCTGGTAGAAGCAATTGAAAGAGCCGGGGAAATCCGGTTCGTGCCCATCGTATTGACCACATTAACAGCCATAGGAGGGTTAATTCCATTGGCAATAGAGGGCAATCCTCTCTATTCTCCACTAGCTTGGGTTTTAATCGGAGGACTGATTTCCTCGACCTTACTTTCTCGAATTGTGACGCCCGTATTGTACAAATTATTACCCCCAACCGTCTAATTGGGGGTAATAAGTTGGGTGACCTCGTCGAAATCAGGCCATGTTCCAGCCTTCCCGTACGGGTTCCTGAATGATTGCGTCTGCATCTGGTAACCCAACGGCTTTCATATTGGCACTGTCCCAATATATTTTTTGTCCGCCAAGGCGAAGCGATAGAACGCCTAAAAGGGTTATTTCTGTTAATCTGGCCCCATATTCAAAGTTTGAACTTGCGGGGGTACCACCTTTGATCGCGTCGATCCAGTCTCTAAAATGGCCGTTGGACCGTGGAATCGTGGGTTTGGGTTCTTTATATTTCTCGGCCAGTTTGGTAGGGTAAATTTTAGGGTTATTTCCCCCCGATTCTGTAACAATAATTCCTTTTTTCCCAACGAAAAGGGTACCTCTCCGAGGCATTTTTGCTTCCCGGGGCATAGCTTCTGGTCGGGGTGGCATTAACCCGCCCGAGTACCAGTATTGTTTAAAATCAGGTTGTTTGTCGTCTTTTTTAAATTCGTAATAACCGATTTCTCCATAGGGTGTGATATCCTTATCGCTGTATCCAGCCGGGTGAACTTCAACCGTTGATGGAGCATGGAGATTAAATGCCCACACCGAAGGGTCGAGGTCGTGGCATCCGAAGTCGCCAAGTGCCCCTAGACCTAATGCCCAGAAGTCTCTCCAGGTAACGGGCGTATAATCTTTGTGATAAGGCATATAGGGGGTCGGACCTAGCCAAAGATCCCAGCCGATCCGTTCAGCACCGGGTGATGTGCCTTGGGGTAATCCTTTTAGCCCAGGTATCCAACGCGTTGCGGGAACAAAAGTATGAGCTTCCGTTACTTTACCAATCGCGCCATCTCGAAGCATTTCCACTGTTTTCCGGATGCCGTCATTGCTATGAAGAACATTTCCCATTTGAGTTGCTTTGCCGGTTTCTCTTGTCACTTGGGCGACTTTCCTAGCTTCCCAAATATTATGGGTTAGTGGTTTTTCGCAATAGGTATGTTTACCTGCCCTCAGCGACTGTATACATACATAGGCATGGGTATTGTCGGGGGTTGAGCAGAGGATGGCATCCAAACCTTTCTCCTTTTCCAGCATTTCCCGGAAATCCACATATTCACTTATCTTATAATTCGGGGTTTTCGTTTTATAGTGTTCTTCAATCATTTCTTTGACCGGCCCTCTACCCGCTTTGGACTTGTAATAAAAATCCTTCAAATCCCAGAAATCGGAGGGGTCGGCAATGGAGGTGATCTGTACATCTTCCAGTGGAAATAATGATGCAGCATTTTGACGCCCGCGCCCTCCAGCGCCAATGATTCCAACCGTTACTTTATCACTAGGTGCAACAAAACCTTTACCACCCAAAACATGACGAGGTAGAATGGTAATTCCGGCAGCGGTGAGTGCTGCCCCTTTTATAAACTTTCGACGAGAACTGGACTTGATCGACATGGGATTAGGTATTAGGTAATACTATCAAGTAAAAAAAATAAGGATCTGTCGGTATGCAAAGGACAGATTTTGCAAGTATACACCATACCAACGGCATATCATACGCGATCTTATTCAAATTTAGCGCTCCTTAATGTGTAAGCTCGTATTTTTACAGGTTTCAATGGCTGAATGGGGATGTTACATAAAACCAAAGGGATCGTACTTAGTTATCTGAAATACCGTGAATCGTCAATCATAGCAAAGATTTACACGGAAACATTCGGTGTGCAATCCTATGTCATAAACGGGGTTAGGAGCAGCCGGGCAAAATCCAATAAAATAGCATTGTTTCAGCCCCTAACCTTGTTGGATATGGTCGTGTATCATAAATCGCACCGTGAAACCCTTCAACGACTTTCCGAAGTACGAAATGCCTATCCATTTACGCAATTACCCTTTGATATGGTCAGAACCTCAGTGGCATTATTTTTGGCGGAATTGCTTGGAAAATGTTTAAAAGAGGAAGAGGCCAATGAGCTTTTGTTTCACTTTTTAGAAGAATCGGTGATATTGCTCGATCAAACAGATCAAGGTTTGGAAAGTTTTCATTTGGTTTTTATGGTTCAATTAGCGTCATATTTGGGTTTTGGAATTGAATCAACGGACCAGTTCAAGGATGTTTTAAGGGGTTTTAAGTATTCATTCCCCGACGGCGATCATGACAAGGGCGCCCTGGAATCGATAATTCTTGAGCAACCGGAGGGGTTGAAAAAAGCTGGTAGGGCGGGTAGAAATATCCTATTAGCACAATTGCTCTTCTATTATCGGGTTCACCTTGACCATTTTGGAGAAATTAAATCGTTGGATGTATTGAAAGCCGTACTTCACTAGGTTGCTTTGGGTGACTGAAGTCAAATTTGTTATATTTGTTCAAAATCGTGTACTATTATTAAAAAGCCATCAAAATATGAAATGGATATTTCTCATAGCAGTCTTATTTACATCCGGGCTAACCAAGGCCCAAGAGCTTTATGGCGCGTGGGGCATGAAGACTCCGGAAGGTGAAAACGTTACAATGAT
>JBAYRB010000531.1:0-2834 GCA_041676905.1 Spirosomataceae bacterium | reverse complement strand
GTAAGGCGTACATAACCCCGTACATGTCTACGTCGCCATCCAAATGGTCGGCTTCGTAGAAGCTACCGTCTGCCTCTCTCTTGGTAGCTCTAAGGTGGATAAAATGGATTCGATCTCCTAAACGGCTTGCCATACCGGGCAAATCGTTATCAGCTCTAACGCCGTATGATCCAGTACAAAAACAAAGTCCGTTTGCGCTAATATCGGCTGCTTGCAGTAACATGCGTGCATCCTGCTCCGTACTAACCACACGCGGTAAACCCAAAATGGGGTAGGGGGGGTCGTCGGGATGAATCGACAAGCGTACACCCGCATCTTCCGCTACGGGAGCAATTTCCTTCACAAAATGGTATAAGTGCTTCCGTAGTTCTTGGTCGCCTATGTACTTATAGGTATCAAGAACATCCGAAAATTCTTCTATGGTAAAGCTTTCTTCGCTACCTGGCAAACCGGCGATAATATTTCGTTCCAGTTTTTTCAATGCTTCAGGAGAGGCATTTTCAAACCAGTTTTTTGCAGCGGTCTTCACCTCATCCTGATACACTGACTCAGCGCCTTTTCGTTTTAGGATATACAATTCGAATGCAGCAAATTCGATCGCATCAAAGCGAAGGCCAGTCGATCCATCTGCCATGGGTGCATCCAAATCCGTACGGGTCCAGTCTAAGACCGGCATAAAGTTATAACAAACCGTATCGATACCTTCTTTTCCAAGGTTAACGATCGATTCTTTATAGTTCTCAATATACTTTTTGTAATCCCCTGTTTGGGTTTTAATCGCCTCATGAACGGGGATACTTTCTACAACCGACCAGGTGAGTCCGGCCGCTTCAATGATTGCTTTGCGTTGGCGAATTTCATCCGTCGTCCAAACTTGGCCGTTGGGTAAATGATGCAAGGCTGTCACGATTCCGGTTGCACCTGCCTGACGAACATCTTGTAAGGACACTGGGTCGTTTGGACCGAACCAGCGCCAAGTTTCTTCTAATGCCATAAAGTAAAAAGATTCAGAAATTTTAAGATTCAAAAATAACAAATAAAAGCCAGTCAACGATAAATTGTCCGGCTACCTCGATACTTCACTGTACAAAGCTTAGGTGTCTGCTACCCGACACAGGGAAAAAGAAATCAGGCGACCAGTCGGTGTTCCGACAGCCGCTTCCTGAGCAATTTGAGAGCCCGCCCCATTTGTGTTTCAACCGTCTTGATGGATATTTGGAGGTGTTCGGCAATTTCCCTATAACGTAAACCGTTTTCGCGATTTAATCGGAAAATCAATTGACACTGCCTAGGGAGCTGATTAACGAGGCTTTCCACTTCATCGAATAATTCGTTAAAACAAAGTTCATCCGACGGTGTGTGGTAGTCAGCGTAAGCAGTACTGCGGTCAACTGCTTCTAGGGGTTCGTTTTTCTGAGGGCGATAGGTTTTAAGTTTTAAGTAGTCGAGGGCTTGATTCCTGACGGAACGATATAAATAAGCTTCAAAGGAGGTGTGAACGGTTATTTGCTCCCTGTTCTTCCACAATTTCATATAGACATCCGATACCACCTCTTCCGCTATTTCCCGGTAATTAACCACCCGCATGGCATAAATGCATAAGGAGTGATAATAGAGAGTAAAAAGTTCACAAAATGATTTGTAACACCCATTCCGGACCACGTCTGTGATCAACGATTCCATACGTTCCGATTTGCGGCTCGAGCGTGAGGGGGCGGGTAGGCTTGACTGTGGTATCATTGGATCTTATTACTCGATATTGTAATAAAATAAGAAATTACATGGATTGCATCGTATCGTTATCTCGCAACGATTAACT
The DNA here is from genome assembly GCA_041676905.1 of Spirosomataceae bacterium. Classification (GTDB taxonomy): domain Bacteria; phylum Bacteroidota; class Bacteroidia; order Cytophagales; family Spirosomataceae; genus Ravibacter. Next base: position 1,015 of record JBAYRB010000531.1, on the reverse strand, counting down.
GAGTTTAGAACCAATTGCTGGGAATACCAAGCCCTTGAGTTAAAAAGAATTAATTATTTTTACGCAACCGTTCCCGGGAACGGTTGCAAATTGGATTGGTTACGGGAAAAATCGGATTTTATCGTCTAAAAAACTGAAGGGTGCGGTAAATCAACGCAACCGAAAGACAAGAAAATAATTGTAATTTTTTGATAGTAAAAGGTTATGGCCAGACAGACGGTGACGATAAAAGAGTTAGCGAAGGAGCTCGGAGTTTCCAAATCAACGGTATCGAGGGCATTGCGGGATAGTTCGGAAATTGGCCCTGAGACCAAAAAGCGTGTGTTGGAATTAGCGCGTGCACGCAACTACTCGCCGAATCCGTTTGCTTTGAGTTTACTCAATCGGCGTACCTATAGTATTGGTGTCATAGTGCCGGATATAGCCAACCCTTTTTTTTCATCAGTAATTGGGGGTATAGAAGACGTTGCCTACCAAAGAGGGTACCAGGTGATGATCTACCAAAGTCACGAAACCTATGAGCGGGAACTAGCTTGTACCCGGCATATTGCCTCTCGAAGAGCCGATGGTGTACTCATATCAATTTCGAGTAGCACCAAGGATAACGACCATTTTAGAGAACTAGCCGATCATTCCATTCCCGTGGTTTTTTTTGATAGAGCAGTAGAAGAAATTCAAACCCATAAGGTATTAGTAGACGATTATGGAGGAGCTTATAATGCCACCGAGCACTTGATCAATCAGGGGTGTCGAAAAATTGCCCATGTGGGCGGACATACAAATCTGGCGATTAGCCGAAACAGAGCTCAAGGGTATAAAGATGCGTTGATTAGGAATGGGTTGGAGGTTAGAGACGAATGGATCATTACTGGCGAATTTGGACACGAAACAGGATATCACGCCGCTTATCAGTTGATGGCGTTGAAGCAAAGACCCGACGCTATCTTCGCTGCCAGTGATCGAATAGCTATTGGGGTGCATTCAGCGCTAAGACAACTCGGCTATAAAATGCCGG
>JBAYRB010000530.1:0-2836 GCA_041676905.1 Spirosomataceae bacterium | reverse complement strand
CCCTTCATTGAGCATGGCATGAAAATACTTTCCAAAAAGTGCCGTGTCGGAAGTTTTAGCAGTTTCAAAATCGGTTACCGGACGATCGGTAAAAAACAGGGTAAGCATGGACCCGATATGATTGATCGTGAAATTAAGATTCAATTTTTGAAGACTGGCTTTCATACCGGTAGCGATTTGCTGGCCGATCGACTCCAACTGCTCATAGGTTTCCGGATGTTGATTTAAGTATTGTAACATAGCGAATCCCGCTGCCATCGCAATGGGGTTTCCGGACAAGGTGCCAGCTTGGTAGACGGGGCCGGCGGGAGAAACAAAGTCCATGATCTCTTTCCTTCCTCCATAGGCGCCCACAGGCATACCGCCCCCAATAATTTTACCGAGTGTGGTTAGGTCGGGCATAATCCCGAAACGTTCTTGGGCGCCTCCACGTGACAGCCGGAAGCCTGTCATGACTTCGTCAAAGATGAGGATGATCCCTTCTTTGGTGCATAAATCACGAAGACCTTGTAAAAACCCTTCTGCCGGTAATACGCAACCCATATTGCCTGCCACCGGTTCCAATATAATGGCCGCAATTTGATTAGGATTAGCGTCGACTACCTGTTTTACGTGTTCTAAATCGTTGTAACGAACCGTAAGGGTATCGTTTGCCACTCCCTTAGGAACTCCGGGGCTGTCGGGCGTTCCGAAGGTAACAGCACCGCTACCGGCCGCTATTAAAAAACTATCGCCATGGCCATGGTAACAACCTTCAAACTTTATGATTTTGTCCCTTCCGGTGTAGCCCCTGGCTAGTCGGATGGCCGACATGGTGGCCTCCGTACCGGAATTGACCATTCTTACCATTTCCAACGAGGGAACCATGTCTACGATTAATTCAGCTATTTCCACCTCTTTACGGGTGGGTGCACCGAAGGAGAAAGAAAATTGCAAGGCATCCGCTACCGCTTTTTCTACCGAGTCGTGCGCGTGGCCTAACACCATGGGGCCCCAGGAATTGATCAATTCAATGTATTGGTTCCCATCCTCGTCGTACAAATACGGCCCTTTTGCGGATTTAATAAAGACCGGAGTACCGCCTACTGCCCGGAAAGCTCGTACAGGTGAATTGACTCCTCCTGGAATATATTGTTGTGCTTTTTCAAAAAGTTGCCTGCTATTTTCTCTCATTTTTTTATCGTTGATTGTCATGCTATTTGTATATTCCATTCTGATTAGGATATTTCTTAAGTATATTTGCCCGCCTAATAGGTAGGAAATGAATTGGCCGGCGATCTGCAAATATAGTTACTACGTACTTCTTTATATAGGATTGATCGTATGGGCGTCGCCTTTATGGTCGCAAAGGCTGCCAGGAAACCTGCAATTACCCACTGGTGGCGGCGGAGGTGGGGGAGGTGCGCCCGTCATCGACGATACCACTCAGAATATCTATGGTCCGATGACCACAGAATATTTCTACGAATTGGATATTTTGAACGGCCTTGATTCGACGCGCTATAACGTCGACACTTCCATGTCGTATTTTCATCGCTGGACCTTCGTGGATCAAGACTTCAACAGGCTCGTAGATCTGGGAAATATTGGCACGGCGAGTCGACCCTTATTTTTCGAACCTCGAAACACGGTGGGCAGAGAACTCGGCTTCCGAGCCTTTGATGCTTACGGATTTAAACCGGAAGAAATTAAATACTACGATACAAAATCGCCCTACACCGATATGTACTATGTGCAGGGTGGATTAAACCGGGAGATTTTAAAATTCGGTTTTACCCAAAATGTTAACCCGCGTGTAAACTTTGGTTTTCGTTTGCAAAGGATCTCCTCCAAAAGGCAATATGGGAGCTATAACCCACGTGGAAGTGCCGCATCCTTAGCGAGAAACTGGTCTTTTTTACTCCACGGAAGTTATTTTTCAAAAAATAAGAAATACTTGCTGCTCACCCATTTGCGTACCATGAATCATTCGTTGATGGAACAGGGGGGCGTAATTTTAGCCGATACAGTCGATAATATCATAGGTCGTGACGATTATCATGGTCCTGCCAGGCTGCATACGAGCGCCAAATCCTGGCATAGACGAACCAATTTCCACTTATATCACCAGTACAAGGCATTGAATGGGTTTCAGTTTTTTAACCGACTCAATCTGGAAACCAACATCAATCGTTTTACCGATAGTGAGCCTATGGAAGGCGTAGCCAATCAGGTATATCCCCTCATCGAAGGTTCACCGATACTCCCGCTCAATCAAAGAGTCAAACATTTTTTGCTGGATAATAAGGTGGGGATAAAAGGGCATTTGTCGGGTTATGATTACCGATTGTTTTTTCAAACACGGGCTCAAACCATGAGCGGCAGTCGTTATTTAACTGACTCTACCTCAGAAAATTACAGTTTAAAACGCTTCGAGCCCATTTTAGGGGTGTGGATGCAATACCGTCTAAAAGATTCTACTTGGAGGCTGACCTCCCAGATAGAGCATGTCCTGGGTCGCGACCTACTTATGAAAGGAGAATTGACAATTCCCTGGGCTAGGGGGAGTTTTCAAACCACACTTACCTCACCCGATTTGTTGATGACGATGTATAAAAACAGTCATTTATATTGGAACAATCCGGATGAGGATATGAAGTTAGCCAAGGTCGTCAGTGTGACGGGTGCTATTCCTTTAAAATTTAATACCCTTTCGATCATTCCGGATTTTCAATGGCATCAGGTATTCAATTACCTCTACTATGATGAAAATGCCAGGCCAGCCCAACATCAGGGAACGGTTTCGATTATGCGCTGGGGGGTAGATGCCGATATCACGCTGGGGAGGTGGCATTTT
>JBAYRB010000529.1:0-2843 GCA_041676905.1 Spirosomataceae bacterium | reverse complement strand
ATTGAGGGTGGATGGGTTGAAGTTTTCAATGGGGAAGTCGTCGATAACGTAGAGGGGAGCTGTACTTTGGGTCAGTGATCCAGCCCCACGAATCATGATGTTGACACCGCCTCCGGGTTGACCATCGTTGGAAAACACCCGTACACCCGCTGCTCTACCGGCAAGGGCGTCGGCGAAATTCCCAACGGGAGCTTTAATCATATCACTAACCTGTAGGGTACTCACCGATCCGGTAAGGTCACTCTTTCTAACTGTTCCGTAGCCCACGACCACGAGTTCTTCAAGTGATTTCGCATCGACTTCCATTTGGACGTCAATGGTCGTTTGATTACCAACGGCTACTTCTTTGGTGACATAACCGACAAATGAAAATACTAGGATATCATTGGAAGACGGAACCTCGATACGGTAGGTTCCATCCAAAGAAGTAGTCGTACCCTGGGTTTTTCCTTTCACCAGAATACTCACACCTGGGAGTCCTTCTCCCTTTTCATCCGTCACGCGCCCCGTTACCGTAGCGGCCGCCTGATGAGGCGTTAAAGAACCATCGGGGGACGATAATAATCCGGGCAAGGCCGGGTAGCTTTGAGCTGAATGGGACATCGTCATAACCGCCAAAACACAGAGTTTCATACCGAAACCTGCCGATTGCCGGAATGCCCGAATCAGATGGGTAGTTTTGTTCATGTAATTTTTTGATTGGTTAAAAAAAGGTGCTATTCACTAAAACAACTTAACCAAGCTGGTTAACAAGAGTGCGTATAAGTACCCGTTTGAGGGGAAAAACAAGTAACAGATTCATCAAAAGGGGTTATAAATTAATTTGGATAATTTGGTATTATCTTGTCATAGGCAATTATTTAGTTTGAATTATATACTTTGGTGAAAATCAAATTTGTACTAATAATATCCTGTCAAGTAGGCTGTATACTCACAGAATTGACTATAAAATGCAAGGAAAGAAAATATTTTTTTAAAGGGAATTTTGGGCAATAGAGGGGTTCTTAGATTATGCTTTTTGTTTGACTCAACGAAATAACCTGATACTAAATTTGCCTTTGGAAAATGAGGAAGGTTTTATCTATACAACGAGCTGGTCGTGGTAAAAAACGCCCCAGAAGCTACCTTGTCATTTAAACCAATTTCTTAAAGGCTTAGAAATTTTTTTGCATTTTCACTATAAAGCATCTTTCGTTCCTGGTCGGTTATTTCTCCCGATCGAAGGGTTTCAATGCGCAGTAAACCTGTTACCGGGTCTAGAATCGGATAATGAGAACCGAAAGCAAACTTGTTACTACCGCAGTTCTTCATCATATCGGCCAGTTCCAAGACCATGCGACCCGACGTATCCATCAACATATTAGTTTGGCGAACCAAGCTTAACTCTTCCCGGTTAAACGCCGTGAAATTAGAGTTGTTAGCCAGGTTTAGTATCAAATATTTTGCATCGGGAACGGCTTTTATCAGTGGTAATACATCTTTCAAAGCCCATTCTTTCATGATATCCAACCAGGAACTCGGCCGGTTGTCGACGATGCGCAACGACATAGCTATGGGTAAATTGTGCTCCTTTGCCATTTGGGCTAACTCAACTACAGCCGGATTGGTTAGTTCATACCCGTGATAGAGGGGGTGGAGCCGTATTCCCTTTGCTCCTTGCCGTTTTACACTTTCTTCGAAATCGTGTTTCCAACCGCTGTAAATGGGGTTGATCGTGGCAAAAGGAATAAATCTTCGGCGATAGGCAGGGTCCTCCTGAATCGCTTCGTACAGTTCGTCATTGGCCGACTGCACATTCTTATAAAAAACGCCGTTCAGATTGAATAACACTGCTTGCTCAATGCCAGCTGCATCCATCCGCGCCAATTGTTCTTTACAAGTATTCCCTTTCAATCTCCGGAAAGGCCAATGACCGATATAGCTGTTTACATCAATTAACATTCCTACCTATCGACTTTAAATAGTTATTGTAATTTTCAAAATAGATTTTCCGACGATCTGCTTCGCTGAGATCGGCGGCTAAAACATGGCCTACCCCTTGGTAGAAGCTGTTGTCACATCCGAAAAATAACCGGTCTACACCCACACATTTAACCGCAAAATCAATCATATGGGCGAAGTTGTTGCTGCCCGATACGTCTACAAAAATGTTTGGGACGCCCCTGACCGCCTTGCAAGCCGCCTCCCAGTCTATTCCCCCACCGATGTGTGCTAACTGAAACTTAGCTTCCGGATAGCGCAGGGCTGCCTCCACCATGTCCTCTGGAATTGATACCCCCTTGGGTTCTCTTGGATTATACTCAATCCGGGCAATGCCAATTCCCATGTGCATCAGGATCATCATCTTTAAATCGATAAATTTTTCGATGATCGGATAAAAAAGGGGATCATTGATTTTTACATGGTTATAGAGCTTTACCCCGATCATCCCTTCGCCGATGCAGCGATTTATTTCCTCCATCGACTCTTTAGGATATTGAGGGTTTAGTGTCAATTGCCCGAAAAACCGATTCGGATACTGTTTCATCGCAGCAAGAACCAAATTATTGCATTCGATGAATTCGGAGGGTTCCCCTTTACCGCCAGGTACCATAGGCCGCGAAATCACCAGCTTTTCGATGTGCAAACGATCTGCAATATCGATAACCTGTTCAAAATTTCCTTTGGTGAAATAAACGTGCGCATGGGAGTCTATCTTACGGTATTTTTTTACCTCTTCGCCTAAGTTCCAAGGCGCGGGGGGCTGCGACGATGGTTGCGAATGCCCCACAAAGGGTAGGTTGGAAAGGGCAATTGCTGCTGCCGATTTTGTTAGAAAATCACGACGACTTTGAGTGCTCATT
>JBAYRB010000528.1:0-2844 GCA_041676905.1 Spirosomataceae bacterium | reverse complement strand
GATCATGTACAGATCAATTGGAGTACTGCTACCGAGAAGGATAACCGGGGCTTTGAGGTTCAGAAAAGCGCTGACGGGATGCAATGGAAAACGTTGGGTTTTGTGAATTCCCAAAGTTCCCATGAAATTGCGAACCGGGAAATTACCTATCAGTATTCCGATTTGCACCCTCGACAAGGTTACAATTACTATAGGCTGAATCAGCTCGATCTGGACGGGACTTTTTCCTACAGCCCTATAAGACGGATTTACTTTGAAAGTATTGATACCCCTATTACCGTTTCGCCTAACCCCGTATCGTCGGGCAGAGCCAAAATCCAGGTCACAGGGGAAAGTCATCCGTTTGTAAGCATTTACAATTCCCTGGGGATAGAGGTGTCAAAAGGAAAAGCAATTGATGGTGAACGGAATCTTCACCAGCTGACCCCGGGAATCTATCTGGTTAAAGCCACTGACAGCCATGGGAATATCTACCGGAAAACGATCATAGTGAGATAATTTGCTTTCTCACGCATAGACCTGCAGAAAAGGTGTGGTATAGGAAAATGCCTGCCTTTTCTGCTTTTTTTTGTTCTGAGTAATAATATTGACGGTATTTTTCCCGACTTGTATAGTATAATCACCAAACAGCGTTTACCTAAAGTACATTTAAGCCGTTTACTAAGAAGGTGAATCGATTGTTATTATTTTCACTACCTTATTAAATACTAAATAGGTCCAGCGTAAAATCGTCTCCTCGTTATTATGCATATGAACTGGAATAGCTCGGCTTTGCTCATCATCGACATGCAGAATGACTTTGCGAAAACCTCAGGCAGCGCTTACATTGAGGGTACCGCCGGGGTGACTAAAAATCTGGCGGGAATGGCCAACTATTTTAGAGCCCGAAAAAGACCGGTCATACACATCATTCGGCTTTACCTGGAGGATGGGAGTAACGCCGAATTATGCCGGAAATCGGTCATCCGCGAGGGGACCAAAATGGTGGTACCGGGTACCGACGGAGCCCGGATCGTGAGTGAACTTTTGCCTACGGACGCACGTGCCTACGCCGATGAGGACCTGCTGGCCGGTAAAATAATTTCCATCGGGGAACAAGATTTTGTGGTGTATAAACCCCGATGGGGGGCATTTTACAGGACTGAGCTCGATGCGTGGCTGCGAAATGCGGGAATCGATTCGCTGGTCATTGCGGGCTGCAATTTTCCCAATTGCCCCAGAACGACCCTGTTCGAAGCCAGTGAGCGCGACTATCATCTGGCGATTGTGCCCGAGACGATTTCAAAAATTTACACCAAGGGTGTCGAGGAACTGCAGGCTATTGGAGTGAATGTTCTGGATATGGATGGAGTGAAGTCGGCCCTTGATAAAATTGGATAGGAGGAATTATCTGCTCCGGTTCCACTAATATTTTTGGGAAATTGGCTATCATTGAACCCGAATCCTAAAACCAAAATTGAGCCTGAATCCTAAAACCAAAATTGATGAGCAGACTCTATATACTTATACTACTTTTACTATCAGTCGGTTATGGGCAAGGTAACGCGCAGGTTCGTCTTGCCGTAGCCGGAATTAGTCACGGTCATAGTAGTTGGATATTCAATCGATTTCAGTCGGAAAAGGTTAAAATCGTCGGTATCTATGAAACCAATCAAGAATTGGTCCGTGAATTCCGTAAGCGCTATGATTTACCTGCATCCCTTTTCTACAACGATCTTTCTGGAATGCTCGATCAATTAAAACCGGAAGGAGTAATGGCATTTGGTCCCATCAATGAGCATGTGGAAGTGGTCAGAGCGGCGGCACCGCGAAAAATTCACGTGATGGTGGAAAAACCTTTGGCAACTACTTATGAGGATGCGTTGGAAATTCAAAAATTAGCCGAAAAACATCAGATCAAAGTCCTCACCAATTTTGAAACCTCCTGGTATGCCAGTAATCAGCACTTAAAGGATTTGTACGATAAGGGCGCCTTGGGTGAAATCCGAAAAGTGCTAGTCAACGACGGTCATGGCGGCCCTTCCCAAATGGACAAACATTTTTTTGCATGGCTGTCGGACCCAATAAAAAATGGAGGTGGGGCTTTGACCGACTTCGGTTGTTACGGTGGCAACTTGATGACCTGGCTTTTGAACGGAGAACGTCCGTTGTCGGTGACTGCAATTACGCACCAAAACCGACCTGACTTATACCCTAAAGTGGAAGACGAGGCGACTATCGTGTTACAATACCCTGGCAAGCAATGTGTCATTCAGGCTTCCTGGAGCTGGAGTTATAGTCGCAAAGACATGGAAGTATACGGCACCAAAGGCTACGCTATCGCCGTGGATCGACTTCGGGTTAGGCAACGACTTGGTAACCGTAAATCCGAAGAAGCCTTAGAGGTTTCGCCCTTACCAGAGCCCCTGGAAAATCCCTTTTTAATTTTTGCGGAAGTAATCAGAGGGCAACGGACATTAAGTCTCAACGATTGGTACGAATTACCCGTAAATGTGATTACGGTAGAAATACTGGATGCGGCCCGACAATCGGCAAAGGAAGGTAGGACGATCTATTTGAAACACTGAGACTTTGCTTTTGATATACTGTAAATTATTTGAAATTTAGCGATGTAAAACCGGCGTCTAAATGAGCATTATATGAATTTAGTACCAAAGGTCCGGAACGACAAATCTTCCCTTAAAACAGGGATGGCTTTGACATTCCTGTGGCTTTTGGTCATTCCTGCCTCCCAAGCTCAAAGGATTGAAATTCCTGGGCAAAAAAGGATAGAAGCACCCGCCGGTGAATTTAATTACCGTCGCTTTACAGCGCAGCAAAAAAAAGGGGATCCCCAGTGGTTAG
>JBAYRB010000527.1:0-2849 GCA_041676905.1 Spirosomataceae bacterium | reverse complement strand
TTTTGCCCATCCTTACCGGGCAGAAATCCAACGTACGTGACTGGGTATTCTGTCATTATGATCCCAATTGGGGCAACTTCACCCCTAAAACCTTCGCATTTGACGAGCGTTGGAAAGTCTATTCTTCAGGTGAAATATATGACATAAAAACGGATCCCGATGAAAAAAAATCCCTTGATCCAACGACCCTCAAAGCAAGCGATAAAAACAAGGTGGGTGTACTTCGGGAAGTTATTCGAAACATGTATCGGTAATCTCTATGTCTGTTTGTAGCTAATAATTATTCGTTTTACTATGTATAAGATCCAACTATTCTTCCTGTTTAACCTATTGTCGTGTTTTGCGCTAGCACAGCAAAACAAGAAACCGAACGTACTATTCATAATATCGGACGATTTAACCACCACAGCGGTTTCCAGTTATGAAAACCAAATGTGCCAAACTCCTCATATCGATCGCCTCGCTTCAGAAGGAATCAGATTCACCAAAGCCTATTGTCAATTCCCGGTATGCGGTCCCTCGCGAGCATCGCTTTTATTTGGCTATTACCCCCATGCAACCGAGGTTTATGGTTACGTAAGCGGACGGGAAAACGTAGGTCCTGATCGGAAATCCTGGCCTCAACTTTTCCGTGAAAACGGCTACTTTACCGCTAGAGTTAGCAAGATTTTCCATATGGGAATTCCCACCCATATACTGACCGGTGAGGATGGAACCGATGACGACGCCTCATGGGATGAAAAATATAATAGTCAGGCTCCGGAGTGGCAGACACCCGGCGAGGCTGAACTAGTGCAGCATAACCCCTATGGAACCATTGAACGCAGAGGGGGTAACGTAATGACCATCGTCAAGGCAGATGGGGACGACTTGGTGCATTCGGATGCCAAAACTGCCCAAAAAGCAATTGAGTTAATAAAAAAGCATAAGGATAAACCTTTCTTTCTTGCAGTTGGGTTTGTCAGACCCCATGTTCCTTTTGTAGCACCGAAAAGATACTTCGAGGCTTACCCCCATAACCAGATGGTTTTGCCCCCTCAGGTGATCAACGACTGGGATGATATTCCAGCCAGTGGAATTAACTACGTCACGAGCCTGAATTCGCAAATGTCAGAAGAACAGGAAAAGAAGGCTATCGCGGGGTACTACGCTTCCGTTTCTTTTATGGATGACCAGGTAGGAAAAGTACTACAGGCATTACGCGATGAAGGCCTAGAAGACAATACCATCGTTATTTTCACGTCCGACCATGGCTTTCATTTGGGAGAACACCGATTTTGGATGAAAGTGAGCCTGAAAGAAGAATCAGCGCGGGTACCGCTCATCATCAAAGTTCCAGGAAAGCAACCCGCCGTATGTCATTCCTTCGTGGAGCTAATCGACCTTTACCCCACGGTTGCAGAATTGGCCGGTCTTAACTACTCACCCAACCTTCAAGGTAAAAGTTTGGCAAAAGTGATCGACAACCCTGAACTGGAGGTAAGACCCTATGCATTCTCAGTTTCTCAGCGGAATAACGTATTTTTTTTCCTGATCCGAACTTCGAAATGGGCTTACATTCAGTATGAAGAAGATGCTTCGGGAGGGATAGAATTGTTCGACATGGAACACGACAGCAAACAATTTAATAATCTTGCAAATAACCCTAATTATAAAGAGATCGTCGCCTACTTCCAGGAAGAGTTGAAACGGAAGCTGAAAGAAATCCGAACCAACGATCTGGGGATTAGTTATAAATAGGGGCCGAATATGCATTTCTACAGCAAAAAGATTAAGGGAATAACAGTTATCTATTTAATATACCTATGCTGTAATTTCATTTCGTGCGTCTCCCAACCCACCGACATGAGCTCCTTTCCTACGCGCGGGCTAGTTCTCGATGTCAACGATCTGGGCACCGTCGATTGGCCTAAAATAGCAAAGGAGGCCGGGTTGACTACCTTAGCTACTCATATTACGCCCAGCCAGGTAGTAGAATTTATTCAATCAGAGAAGGGGCAGCAGTTTTTAAAAAATTGTAAAGCCAACGGAATTGAAGTAGAACACGAGCTTCACGCCATAGGTGATCTGCTGCCCCGGGAGCTGTTTACCCAAGATTCTACCCTATTCCGAATGGATGAAAATGGCCGGAGAGTGGCCGACTACAATCTCTGCGTTCATTCCCCTACAGCCCTCCAAACCGTTTGCGATAATGCAGTGAAGTTCGCCCATATACTAAGGCCCACTACCGGCAGGTATTTTTATTGGATCGACGACGGGAGCCCCATGTGTCGCTGCCCAAAATGCAAATCCTTCTCCGACAGCGAACAAGCCCTGATCCTTGAAAATGCCATCGTACAAGCCCTGAGGGAACAGGTCGACCCGAACGCTATGCTTGCCCACCTCGCCTATATCAACACCCTCGAAGCCCCCGTTAAAGTGAAACCAGCCGACGGAATATTTCTGGAGTTCGCTCCCATCCATCGCCGTTGGGACAAGTCATTGCTCGACACAAGTGCTACCGGTTGGAATTCCTCTAGACCCATTACACATGGACAATACCTCCGGTACCTCGACGATAATCTCAACGTTTTTCCAGCTGAAACCGCACAGGTCTTAGAATACTGGCTCGATGTTTCCCTGCAAAGTGGATGGAAAAAACCTGCAAAAAAACTCGAATGGTACCCAAAAGCCTTCCGGGAAGATATCGATGTATATCAAAAGAGGGGTATTCGACATTTCACCACCTTTGCAGTTTATATCGACGAAGCGTACATACTAAATCACAAGGATATTTCCTTTGTCAATGAATACGGACAAATTTTAAAGGAACAAGGTCAAGACAACTAATCCGACGAAAACAATGCGAT
>JBAYRB010000526.1:0-2857 GCA_041676905.1 Spirosomataceae bacterium | reverse complement strand
TCAGGACCTACCTCACCCCCTTGTCCGTTGACCACATGGCAACGCACACATTCCGCAGAACTATTATTGAAAAATATCTGACGCCCACGATTGGCATTTCCACCGAATTCCAAATCAACGTAATTGTTTGTAGCCTTATAGCCGGCAAATTTTTTACCTAATGGTTCCGAACCTGACGCACCTATGGTTTCGCCCAGCTCCAAGGAAATGCCTTGATCCAATTGTCCGTTCAGCAATTGATCCGTAAGTCGGTTAAGAATCTTTTCTGTTTTCGACAAAGGATATTGTTTCAGTAGGTTGATCAACTGCTGTTGCTCCACTAAACTTCCCTTAGAAAATATCGCAGTCGTGATGTCATTCAATGCCGCTTCGGATAAGTCAGATCCTTCCAAAACGTTTAAAGCAGCAGCTCTGACTTCCGGATTTTCATCCGCCATGCTTTTCCTGATAAGGGGTTCTAAGCCGGCATATTGCAGCGTTTTAAGAGCCCTTAACGCAGCAATTCGAACCTTAGGCGAGTCATGTGCGGTGCTTAGCTCTGCAAGCCGTGGGTTTAAGGCTGGATGGTTATATTCGGTTAGAATGCGAAGCGTCGCCACTAGTATGTCGGGTTCAGAATCACTCAAAAATTCTTCTAAATGAGGCTTGAGTGCGGCTAGGATCGGTGCGGGATCTCGTTGTATAACCCCTCGATATCGACCGTCAACTCGGTCGGTTTCCGACGGATTAGCCCAGGTCGATAAGGTAGCGATGGCTTCGGCTCTTAACCTAGGGTCTGCATCTTTTCTTTTTGCGAATTCGACGACATTGTTGAGGAATTCTATATCACCTACCCGAAGGGATGCGTTAATGGCACGCCGAATCAAGGGTTCGGAAGTGAATCTTTTTTCCTTTAGTGTAGCGGCAAGAGCGGGTAGGGCTCGGGTTATCGAATGATCGTCGTTGATCGCCCTTGCGGCCTCTGTGACAATGAACTCGTCGGCATCCTGGAGGAAAAGGGCTACTTGTTCACTTCTAAGTCGACGCAACGCTAAAACGGCAGCAATTCTTAATGAGCGATGTTGATGATTAGCTAGGGCAGCTAACCCTGCCACGTTTCCAATTCGAGCTAATGCCAAGGCCCCTGCATGCCGTAAATATAGATCTTCATCCTTATTTTCAGCCAACATGTCTAAAAGAGGTTGATGTGCCTCTTTATATCCCAAGCGGCCGAGAGCTTGTGCTGCGAAGAAACGCACCCTTGCATTTTCGTTTTTCAATAAGGGGATCAACAACGATCCAGAACCTGGGATCTTTTCATCCCCGATCACTTTTGCGGCTTGTGCTTTTATTTCGTCGTCCGAGTCATTTAAAAGAGGGAGTAGAGGCTTTCCAACAGAAACATTGTTCCGGGCTATTTGCCCTATGCCCCATATACCATGGATTCTTGCAAGTTGATTACCGCGTTGCTGTATTGCTTTCAAAAGTTGCTCTTCACCCGACTGTCCCCGTTTTACCAACTCAAACTGGGCTTTTTGGCGAATACGCATATCGCCGTAAAATAATAATTGATACAGGGTTTCAACGCTTTGGGTCTGATAGTTGAGTTGCATGAGGCGCTGGGTTTCCTTACGCACTTCTGCTAAGTCATTTTCTTGTTCGGTTACGTCGATCTTCCAAATTCGGCCATAATTTTTGGTACCCCAACCATTAATCCAGTCGGCGGCGTACATAGCGCCATCGGGACCGAATCGGATACCGGTCGGTAACATTCCGGTGACGATGGCTTCATCACTCCCTAGTTCGAAAGAAGCCCCTTTAGGTTTCAAACTGAAGGACCATATGGGAGAGCGTGCCGGATTACCCACGAATTCCACCACAAAGAACTTGTTTAACCATTTCTTACCCAGTGCGGTACCCGGATTATAGATCATACCGGTAGGGCCATTGTGAAAATTAGTGAGTGGTGGGAGAATATAGGCTGCCTGTCCTTCCCAATAGGGTACTGACAACTTTTCGTCCATCCAGACTTTGTAGGTATTATTCCGGGGATCGGTGTATTTGCCAAATTGCCAATTGGTACGCCATCCCACGTCCATCCCGTCTACCACATAGACGAGTCGTTCTCGTTCAGTGGGGTGGTCACCGTCGTTATCACAAGCGATCAAATTACCGTACTCATCGAACGTAAATTCATGCATATTCCGCACACCTCCCGCAAAAACCTCGAATCCTGTGCCATCCGGGTTAATTCGGGAAATCGTACCCTCATTTGCGTAATCGTGAATCACCCCATCCGCTGTTTTGACGTAAGAGCCAATATCACCTATATTCCAATATATCTTCCCGTCGGGTCCCTCTATGGGGTTAGACATACCATGCCCGCTAAAGCCGATATGGACACCATAACCATGGACCAGTGAAGTTTTTTTGTCCCATGTGCCATCTCCGTCGGTGTCCTCAAGCCGCCACAAGTCGGGGGCAACGGTAATAAATGCATCTTTATCCCGAACCAATACCCCGTGAGCTACATCGGTGATTTCGTCGTGAAAATCACGGATCACCAACATGGACTTATCGGCAATACCATCGCCATCGGTGTCCATTACTTTCCATACTTCTTCCTTATGCACAGTCAGGTCCCGCCAGTCATGGCTCCCGTCATTATTATGATCTGGTAGCCAACTGTTTTCGTCACTTTTTTCTGGGGAAAATGTAGTTCGAATGAAATTCCTACGGTCTTCAACGGTTTGCCAGGATATGGATTGGGTCATCCAGTTTCGATGGCCTCGGATATCGAATTCTGCCGTTTTGGTACGGTTGGTACGGTTGTAATAGACATTCCCCTGTTCGTCTACATGTAGCCCAATAGGGTCGG
>JBAYRB010000525.1:0-2860 GCA_041676905.1 Spirosomataceae bacterium | reverse complement strand
CCCGCCTTAGATCATCTACGTTCAATTTTCCGTTCGGGGTATCTACGGTAATGATCCGATGCCCAACGGCTTCGATGGCGCCTGCTTCGTGCGAATAGATATGCCCTGTAGTAGCACTTATAACGGCTTCGTGAACCTGTAGGAGGGCAGCAATGACGAGTAAGTTGGCTTGGGTCCCCCCGGCCACAAAATAAATCCGGGCATCCGGACGATTCATCTTCTCGCATAGGAGTGCTCGAGCTTTCTGCGAATATCGGTCTTCACCATAGCCGGGTTCTTGTACGAGATTGGTTTCCAGCAGTTTTTGCAGAATGGATGGGTGAGCCCCCTCCGAATAGTCGTTCTTAAAACTGTACATAGCCGAATTCAAGGAAAGTTGAAGGTCTTTTCTTGTTTACATTCCATTACCCCGTTTCGTCAATTTTCGACGGGCTATTTTTTGTTCTATGTTTTGTTTTTCATACCGGATCCATATCGGATACAACAAAACAGAGATCACAATAATCGATGTCCCGATGTAAAACCCGGTGGTCATTTTTTCCTGATCTCCGAAAACGCAAATGGCTAAGATGATGCCATAAATTGGCTCTAAATTAACGGTCAGGTTCATCATGAATGCTGTAAACTGCCGCATCAATGCGGCGGCTAATGAATAGCCATACACCGTGCAAACCAGGGTCAATACCAGGAGCCATGGCCAATCAGCTCCCACCGGAATATAAGGTGTACCCTGCCCCCAGGGAGACGCGAGATAGGCAACCAGCACAATGGCCGAAAATAAGGCCGCCCCGGTCATCTCATACCCTGTAATCATCACGGCGTCGTACTTCCGAACGAGTCGACTATTGGCCACTACAAACAAAGAAGCTACTACCGCTGCGAGTAAAGAAGTGACTAGCCCGGCAAAATGATTAAACTCAAATTTGAAGATTATGTAAAGACCAATCATGGCAAGAAAGCCAAAAAACACGTCTCGAATCTTGATTTTCCGGCCGTAGATCAACGGTTCTAAAATACTGGTCCATAGGGACGCCGTGGACATTCCCGCTAAAGAGACACTGACCGTGGACATACGAGCCGAAGCAAAAAAGAGGATCCAATGGAAAGCCAGCAAAGCCCCTGTACCAAATAGTATTAACATAGGGCGGAGCTCCAACCGAACCAAACCTCTTTTAAAATACAGAATACCGAATAGAATTAGGGCTGAAAATAAGGTTCTATAGAAAACTAAGGCGATAGGCGATACCGAAATTGCGGCGCCTAAAATGGCTGTAAGGCTCCAAATAGCAACCAAAAAATGTAGTTTGAAATAAGATATAGCCCATAGAGACCCTTTCATCGGGGAAGTGTTTTATACAATACAACACCAATTACCGAAAAAATTATATTAGGGAGCCAAACGGCGAGTAGGGTATTAATACTACCGGCTTCGGCAATTCCTTTCGATAATAGGTAAAATAAAATATAAGTGAATGCCAAGAAGAATCCTAGAGCGATTTGAAGTCCAATGCCCCGCCGGCTTTTGCGTGCCGATACAATGACCCCAATCGCTGTCAATATCATAATAGCAAAGGGCTGCGTAAAGCGGGTATACTTTTCGATTTGATAAACTTCCAAGCCATCCGACCCCCGACTAATTAAAAGGTCTATATGTTGATTTAACTCAGGGAGTGTAAAGGTCTCAAACAGTTTGTAAGTATTCTCAAAGTCTCTAGGGGTGATATTGAGGGTGGTATCGAGTTCTGTGCCATAGGTAATAGTTTCGCCCATATCCGACAAGGTACGAACCCGGTAGTTTTTAAGGGTCCATTTCTCCGTTTCGGGATTCCACACAATTTTTTCGGCTGATAACTTTTGTACGAGCTCATTACCCCGAATCGTCTCTAAGGTGAATTTATTCCCCGTCAAACTGATATTGTTGTAACTTTCCATGTAGGCATATACGTCATTGGCCATAGCCAAGTGTACATTTCGGTCGGAGAAAAAGAACTGATCTTTTAAATAAGTTATCGCAAATTGATTTTTGACCGTATTGGCCTTGGGCAACACCCACCCAACCATGTAAAAGGAAAGTAGGCTAAGGAAAAAAGCGCCCGTTAAATAGGGCACTATTATCCGTCCAAAACTGATTCCCGTACTCAACATAGCAATGATTTCCGTCCGTGCAGCAATACGGGAAGTAAAGAACACTGTAGCGATAAACACCATTAACGGACTTAAAAAGTTGATCCAATAGGGAATCAGATTGAGATAGTAATCAAAGAGAATTTCCTTAGGAGGAGCCTTCCTCTTGATAAAGTCATCGAGGTTCTCGGTATAATCGATCATGCAAATGATCAATGTGATTAACAGAGAAACGAATACATATGTAATGAGGAAGTTTTTAAGTAAGTACTTGTCCAGTATTTTCAATTTCATAAGACAAGACAAGTTAGGGAAGAACCAACAGTTGACGAGCTACCTGATAGGACACAAAGATTTCCTTTATGCCGTCTATGCTTAATACCAGCGAATGGTCGTATTCATTGGTTTCTATGATTTTAATTTCGATTCCCAGCGACAAGCCAGTGCGATCGAGGTACTGGAGAAAAGGCTGAGAATGGTCCAAGACCCCCATGAGGATGGCGGTTTGCCCGTTTTCCATTTCCGACAACTTCAAATATTTTGATTCCGGCATTTTCCCTTTGGCGTCGGGAATCGGATCTCCGTGCGGATCAAATCGGGGATAGTCAAGGAATTCGTCCAGCCGTTCTACGAGAATCTCGGAGGAAACATGCTCCAGTTCTTCCGCTATATCATGTACTTCGTCCCATCCAAAGCCTAGCTTTTCGACCAGAAATGCTTCCCATAACCGATGTTT
>JBAYRB010000524.1:0-2861 GCA_041676905.1 Spirosomataceae bacterium | reverse complement strand
TTAATGCCCTTTATGACCGGTAATGCCATCCATTCTTCGGCGAAAGATGCATAGACATTGAGCATTTGTTCTGCTTCTTCAATGGCCTCTTCTTGGGTGGCATGTGCCGTATGCCCTTCTTGCCATAAAAATTCAGCAGTGCGTAAGAATAAGCGGGTACGCATTTCCCAGCGTACTACATTCGCCCACTGATTAATGAGTAAGGGCAAATCACGATAGGATTGGATCCAATTTTTATAGGTGCTCCAAATGACCGTTTCCGAAGTAGGCCTTACAATGAGTTCTTCCTCCAACTTTGCCGTAGGGTCTACTACAACCCCACTTCCATCATCGGCATTTTTAAGGCGGTAATGGGTAACCACCGCACATTCTTTGGCGAATCCTTCCACATGACTGGCTTCCCGACTTAAATAAGATTTGGGGATAAATAGGGGGAAATAGGCATTGGTATGACCAGTTTCTTTAAACATGTCATCCAAGGCTCTTTGCATGTTTTCCCAGATGGTGTAACCATAGGGTTTAATCACCATACACCCTCTTACCGCAGAATTCTCAGCCAGATTTGCCCGTTTTACGAGTTCGTTATACCACTCTGAATAATTCTCGTCCCGTTTAGGTAACGCTTTACTCATACTTATTTGGATCTCTTAATTATTTTCTAAACTACAATTACAAGGAACTTCTTTTAGCGCGTTTTACGAGCAGGAAGAGGTTGCAAAGATAGTTTTTTATGTTATATTTGTAGAATATATACCGATTTATAGATCCCTGTATGAGAATGATACAGTTTGGATTTTGGTTAAAAATGAACCGCAAAGTATTTTTAAAATTTCCGTGACCCGATTTAAACTATTTAGTTCTTTTTAGGGTCTTATATATAAAATGCTTTAATAAATTGGTAAAGTATAATAGGGTTCAGGGATTAGGAAGTAAATAAAAAAAGCTCATGGCACTCAAACCGTTAAAATATCTCTCAGTTGCACTGCTGTTTGCGGTCAGTAGCTGTACCTATAATCAGTACACTACCGTTCGCGGCGGTTACGACGATTTGTATGGAGGCAGATATGATGATGCTGTCGCCCAAAGGGGAAGCTCACCTCAACGTGGTGTTGACCGTAATAGCAATCCAGATTATCAAGGGGAGTACGGTGATAACGCTGAGTTAGCCGAGCAATATACAGATCAATATTACGATGAAAATTATATAACTGCTCGCAACATCCAACGAAATGTCTCGCGAGACATTGGTTATAACGCCGGTTTTGTGGATGGCTATTACGCAGGTAGGAATTCAGGTTTCTACAATCGATTCTACGGCTATCCTATGTCCGGTTTCAATATTGGATTTCATTTAGGAGTGGGTAGCATGATCGGTTATGGATATAGCCCCTTCGGCTGGAATCGTTGGAGCCGCTGGGGTGGGTTCTATGACCCTTATTGGGATGCTTATGCCTGGGGTGATCCCTTCATGTACAGTGGTTTTGGATATCCCTATTTTGGCTACCCTTACTATGGTTTAGGCTACGGTATGGGTCGATACGGGTACCATCCTTATATGTGGAGCAACTATTATCCCGTTATCATCAATAATTATTATGCTGAAAAAGGTATTGGCTCCCGTAATTATGGTCCAAGAACTAGTGGAAGTGCCGTTTCAAGAACTGCCGCCGTTCCAGGATCGGGTAGAGGTGTGAGTACATTACCACCCAATCGTTCAGCACGAACTTCCGCAACAACACCCAATACCGGTAGCTCAAGAGAAGGTTACTATGCTCGCCCACGGAGTGTTTCAGCGACTTCGGCCCGCGTAAGTTCAACAACTTCTTCTTCAAGAGTGTCTACCTCTTCGTCAGCTAGAAGGGCTGATACTGGTAGTGGAAATTACTATTATGCAACGCCAAATTCGGCGCGAAGCAGTAGTGTAGGTTCCAGTAACGCGAGAACAGGATCTTCCTATCGTGGCTCGGTGACCACACCTTCTAGAAGTTATAATTCAAATTATTCAACTCCATCAAGAAGTAGTTCTTCTTATAGCACGCCATCGAGAAATTACAGTACTCCTTCGAGAAGTAGTACACCTTCTAGAAGCTACAATAACCCATCTCCAACTCCTTCAAGAAGTTATAGTGCTCCATCAGCACCTTCGAGAAGCTATAGTGCACCGTCTTCCTCCGGAGGTAGTCGGTCGAGCGTTGGCGGTGGTCGCGGTGGTCGATAAAGATAATGTAGTTATATAGCCTGGAATTACCCTTCAAAAAACATATTTTGAGGGGTAATTCGTTTTAACTAGGTACTGTTTTTGTTTTTTTGACACTACTTCGTTTCTAATGATTAAGAGGATATTATATATAGGTAGTCTATTCTTGGCTACTTCCTTTCCCCTAAGTGCCCAGCAGTATCAGGAAAATGCACTTCGCTTTTCCGATATTCATGTCAATGGTACAGCCCGTTTTCAAGGCCTAGGGGGAGGCCATGCAGCCCTGGGGGGAGACCCATCTGCAATGACATCAAATCCGGCCGGACTTGGATTTTATACCCGATCGGAAATCACTGTTACACCTGGTTATCAATCGTTGAGCTCCGATAGCCGATACCTATCTTCAATGGTGCGCGAATCGAAAGACGGCGCATTTTTAGGGAATGTGTCGCTGGTGATCGCGAATGAGGTTCACGGCTTTAGACCAACGAAATGGAGGGGTACGGCCATGGGGATATCCTATAACCGACAAACAACTTTTAATCGTAGTTACGGATTCGGCGGTAGTGGTACCACCCAATATGCTTTCGTGGATCAACTGGTTGACAATTTAAATGATGCAATCCAGCGAGGTGATTTTCATCGAAGTCAACTGGATCAGGGT
>JBAYRB010000523.1:0-2864 GCA_041676905.1 Spirosomataceae bacterium | reverse complement strand
TACCTCGGCAAAAGGGCATGGAGTTTACGTAAAGCTATTTAAGGAGGAGAAAGAGCAAACGGTATTTTTTTTATTTGACGTCA
This sequence comes from Spirosomataceae bacterium, assembly GCA_041676905.1. Taxonomy (GTDB): domain Bacteria; phylum Bacteroidota; class Bacteroidia; order Cytophagales; family Spirosomataceae; genus Ravibacter. Next base: position 2,781 of record JBAYRB010000523.1, on the reverse strand, counting down.
GTGGATCTCAAAAAGTGGGTGTACCCCAACGCTTGAAAATCGACGCATCCAGAGAGATAGGGGGTGTATTGACCCTGGCAGCCATAAAAGAAGCCAGTCTCGTTGGACTGCAATGTTTCTCCGATCAAAATGAGCGATACTTGAGACCAACCGGAGGGATGAAACAAGCCTATCGTATTATTTCTGCTTTGTACAATGTGGTTCCCCAGTCAAAAAAAACAAATCTGAGTAGGGCTATCTTACACGCACTCGAAATATTGAATCGACGTTCCCTGGTGTTCCTGATCTCTGACTTTGTAGACACGGGCTATGAACTCCATTTAAAAGCCATGGCTCGCAAACATGATCTCATTGTGATACATGTTTATGACAAAAATGAGCACGAGGTTCCGTCAATGGGCATTATTCCGATAATTGATAGTGAAACGGGGGAAAAAACATGGGTGAATACATCGTCCCCCTATTACCGGAACTATGTTGCCGAACGACATGAGGAGAAAGTTAAAAGTCTGGAATCGATATGTCGACAAAATAAAGCCGATTATATTGCCGTTGAGGCTTCGGAAGATTTCGTTCCGGCACTCATTAAGTTGTTCAGAGTACGTCGTTATCATAAAACAAGGTCAGGGATCAAATAAGATGACAGTCAAACCCACCCTAACGAAGTACCTTCGGAGTTTTTTTTGTATTGTAACAATTATTCTGAATGTCGTCGGGAGTGGTCATGGGCAAGATTTACCAGTTGGCCGCATCGACAAAGATACCGTTCGTACGGGTGAGTCATTTGAATACAGTTTAAGTTTTCGTCACCCGCCCCGCGTCGAAGTATTTTTCCCGGATTCGAACTATCATTTTTACCCATTTCAATTTAAAGGGCAAAAGGTATTTCCGACGACTACCGATCATCGAGGAAGTTTGGATAGTGCCGTTTATCAATTGGTGTCCTTTGAGGTTACACCGAAAATTGGGTTAGCCCTTCCCGTTTACATTTGGGATGGCAAAGACTGTACGGTGGTATACCCGCCGACCGATAGTAGTGTCGTAGCGCTGTTTGTGGATAGGGCTCGATTGGATAGCTTGACACCCGGACACATCCCAGAGTTAGTCCCACTTAAGGAAGAAATGAATTATTCGGCCATACTGATTTTGGTTTTAGCATTGGCTACTACTGCGTTTCTTATAAATTGGTTGTTCGGAAAGCGGATTCGCCAACAATGGAATGTGTTTCGGTTACAAAGAAGACACCGGGAATTTGTCCGTAATTTTAATCGACATATGGCGAATGCTAAGAATCGTAATAGTATCAAAGATGTAGAAATGGCCTTGGTACTGTGGAAGAATTACCTGGAACGATTGGATAATATCCCCTTTACCACCTTTACTACCCGGGAGATTTCCGACACAATTTCGGATGCATCACTTAGTGAAGCTCTCCGGGAAACAGATAAGGTCATATACGGATTTGCCTCCCAGTCGACGGATATCGGTAGCTCCCTCATGACGCTTCATAAAGTAGCGCAGAAGCTGTACCTTCAAAAACGGAAAAAAATCATCGCTACCAATACGCAGGGATAAACTAGGAGAATGGAGTGGTTTTCACTAAAATGGTTTCATTGGGACTGGCTCAAAAATCTGCAATGGGAATATCCGCAGCTTTTGTTCCTTCTACCCCTTGTGCCCATACTTTTTTGGCTAAGAGACCTTTTACATCGACGCGATAAGCAATATGTGAAGGTAAGTATGATTCGTAAAAGTGATTTTATGAATTGGGTCGCCTTCGTACGGTTGTTACCCGCTTTCCTTTATTTGTTAGCCATATGTCTAACCGTTATAGCCGTTGCAAGACCGCAAACCATCACCCAAAAAACAGACCGTTACTCTGAAGGGATCGACATCATTTTGGCCATTGATATATCGGAGTCAATGTTGGAAAGAGATTTGCAGCCCAATCGATTGGCCGCAGCAAAGGAGGTGGCCAAGCGATTTATACGAAACCGGATTCAGGACCGCATAGGCCTTGTTATTTTTGCCGGGGAAGCTTATTCGCTATGTCCCTTGACTACCGACTACGATTTATTGATGCAATACATAGAAGACCTCCGACCCGATATGATTAAAGAAGCCGGAACAGCCATTGGTAGTGCGCTAGCCGTGGGAATCAATCGGATGAGGGACTCGAAAGGAAACAGTAAGGTCATCATCCTATTAAGTGATGGAGACAATACCTCCGGAAACCTAGACCCCTTTACGATGTCCAAGTTAGCCGATGCATACGGTATGAGAATTTACAGCATTGTCGTAGGTAAAACCGGCCTAATTTCGGATGCTGAAAACACTTTACAACAAATTGCTTTGCCCGAACATTATTTTAGGGCGGAGGATAATAATGCCTTAGGTCAGGTTTTTGCCCAAATTAACCAACTTGAAAAAGTAAAATATAAAGACACAGTTTACCATGAAGTACGCGACTACTACCGCGTATATTTAATGTGGGGTGTTTTACTATTTATTTTGTTTATTGCCCTTAAAAGCACTTTCATCTCTAACGTTTTAGAAGATTAATGCTGAAATCTTGTTATAACCCGGGATATGTTGAAGCGGGGCTTGATGAAGTTGGAAGGGGCTGTTTAGCAGGACCTGTGGTGGCGGCGGCGGTTATCCTTCCTAAGGATTATACCCATCCACTACTAACCGATTCTAAGCAATTGTCGGCAGCCCAACGCATCAGGGTGGAAAGGGACCTATTAAATGACGCAATAGACTGGGCGATAGCCGAAGTAT
>JBAYRB010000522.1:0-2866 GCA_041676905.1 Spirosomataceae bacterium | reverse complement strand
GTTAGTTTCCAATCCTGAATGTGATCCAAGAATTAAAAATATGCACCAATAGTAATGACCATTAAACTGATTCGTTCGGAAAAACCAAAGAGCTGCCGACGTCTTGGAGATAGTAGCAGCTCTTTGGCGGTTAGGATATTTTCAAATTAGTTAGTCGGGGATAAAAGTAAACTCGGGAAATCCGTATAATTCATATTTAACGGCAGTGACGGTACCAGGGAATTCCACCGTTGCTACGTTAGTGTAACATGCTTCATGCACCAGGATGCTACCTACAGTAAAGGGCATAAAATTGGAAGAAGAAGCTGTAGCTGCGTAGAAATATTTCTTATTTACCCCTCCTATCTGCGAATTAATACTAATTACGTACTTCTTGTTGGGCTCTAAAATCAATTCATCAACATTTTCCAATGTGAGCTTATTGGGCGACGTTTGCTCGACCGTCTTTTGGCGTAGCAAATTTTTAGTATCATACTCCCAAATCAGTACCCGGTAGGATCCGGGTTCTGGCATCTTACTCCCCAATTGGGTGATCTTCCCCGGTACCGATGCGCTGAACACAACGCCAAGTTCCCACGGTCCAGACCCCCGTTCTTTCATCTCAAATCCATTTTCCTCGGTTAGGAAAGTGGTTAACGGTTTTTCTGATGGCTTAACCTTTTCCTCTTTGTCTTTGCAATCCGTTAATGCTAACAAACTCACAAATAATAAAACAATCAATTGAGTTTTCATCGGTTTGGCAATTTAAATTTTTACGGATAAGTGTGTAACAAAATCAACACGTAAATGTAGAGTAAGATTGGGAAATACGGATGCGAACCCCCTAGGCATTTATTTTACGGTAACTGATGAAAATCAGCTATAAGCTTCGGCAGCGCGTTTGCATTCTTATGAATTGAAAATTATATTTACAGGCGTTATTCGCAATTTTGGGATAAAGGGACGGAATCGTTGATGGCTCGAATAGGATCCATATTCTTTTTGATGTTGATGCTAATTAAGGTATGCATCATGCCCTTAATTTATCTCGATTACGAGCTCAGAAGAGACTATATCTCCAAAAATCTCTGTATAAATAGGAACCGACCCGAACTTAAATGTGACGGGAAATGCTATCTCGCTAAACGTTTAGCAGAAGCAAATGAGAGGGACCAACAGGAGGCAGAACGTAACTTTATATTTCAGCTCTGCGAAACACTGGCCGACCCCATAGGGCACAACCTGTCCTTTATCACTGAAACTGCAGGTTCTGAAATTTCCAATTCAACGGAAACCCCTTATCAATCTCCTTTATATGATCGGAATGCCGTTACTGGCATTTTCCGGCCTCCCCACACTGCGTAGAGGATACTTGTATTTTATTAAATTTCAACGGGTTATCCGCTTCGATTCGAAACGATTAACCCTTTGGATCATCATTAATTAATCATCTGTTTTTCTATTACCTATGTTCTCAAAATTAACATGGCCTGCGCTGATGTTTGTGGCAGCGTGTCTCCTAATTTCCTGCAAAAAAAATGATAACCCTACCCCGACGGAATCGGGTTCATTACGTATTGAATTTGACAATGTGGTGGGGGATGAAAATTTGGTTTTGAATTCTAAAACCTATCGAAATGCTGCAGGGGAAGAATTTACCGTGAGTAAGCTCGATTACTTTGTTTCGAACTTTGTACTTTATGATGACAAGGGGAATTCATTTACCATTCCTCAAGATTCCAGTTATTTCTTAATTAGAGAAGATGAAAAGTCTAGCCAATATGTAACGCTGAATCAAATTCCTTTCGCCGACTATGTGGCCGTAGAGTTTATGGTGGGTGTGGATAGTGCACGTAGCGCATCCCCTATCGAAAAGCGAAAAGGGGTCTTGGATCCCGGTGAAAATCCCAGTCACCACGGCATGTATTGGTCGTGGAATGCAGGTTATATTTTCTTGAAATTGGAGGGTAGTTCAGACGCAGCTACTTCGGCCAACAGCAAATTCTCGTACCACATCGGCTTATACGGGGGCTACCACGAACCTACCGTCAACAATACACGTGTGGTAAGGGTGGAATTCGGGCATGACAAGGCTACCGTTAGCAGCACCAAAGTTCCGTTAGTTCATTTGTTTGCCGATGTATTAAAGATATTTGACGGCCCTGGGACCCAATTAAAAATAAGTGAGATTAATTCTATCGCAGCTGAGCGAGCGCAAGAGGCTGCCCAGGTTGCCGATAATTACGCTCAGATGTTTACCTATGATCACACGCACTAAAATAGGATGCTTCCGAAATGGGTTATTTCCCCTTTGGATTACCGGGGCAACGCTGCTATTGTTTTCTTGTGATAAAACCAAGGAAACCCCAGAACCCATTGACAAGGAACCTACGCCGGTCTCATGGAAAAAACCAGACCATTTCCCTGACCCGGTTTACGATCTATCCCGAAATCCGTTGACCGAGGAGGGCATAGAATTAGGTCGTTTTCTTTTCTATGATGGGATATTGTCGCGGACCAATAAGATTGGATGCGGTACCTGTCACCAACCTCAGGTAGCTTTTACGCATCACGGGCATGAATTGAGCCATGGGGTAGACGATCTTTTAGGTACACGAAACGCACCGTCGACTCAAAACCTGGCATGGAGTCCGGTTTTTTTCTGGGATGGAGGAGTTCATGATCTCGATTTTGTACCCTTTAACCCCATTGCTAATCCGGTAGAGATGGACGAAACAGTCCCGAATATCCTGGACAAATTGAGAGCAAGTCCCCATAACGGGTCCGGAACTAAAGTGGATTATCCCAACATGTTCAAAAAAGCCTTCGGCACTGAAGAAATCAATACGGAACGCATGATGAAGGCTTTGTCTCAATTTATGATGAC
>JBAYRB010000521.1:0-2874 GCA_041676905.1 Spirosomataceae bacterium | reverse complement strand
TACAACCAATTTGCCCAAACAACTGTTTTCCTTGTAAAACTTCCTTCGTATCCCAGTCGCGCCGAGCAGGAATAGCTAAAGTACGGACGTAGAAGACAACATCTTCCAGCGCGCTCTCTTCTAATTCGGGATGGCCCCCATTTGGAAGATTCGGATGCCGTTTGAGTTGGGTTTCTGAAAGCGTCTCCTGTGGGAAGATGCTCGAAGTGATACCTATATCATTGACGAATGCAGAGGCTACCTGTTGTTCAGCGGTAGGTTCATTAGCCTTCCATCCGAATTTTCCAATCCTTTTTTCACCCTTTCTAACATCGTATACATAGTTCGGCCTTCCTGATATTCCGTCTCCGTCAGCGTCATCGGGATCGGCATTTTGCAGTAGGGTGGCTTCTTCCACGGCATCGAGCAAACCGATGCCGGCCATGTGGGGAGCAATACGAGGTGAGATCATCACATCCGGGTCCAAGGGGCCATAGCGTGGATCCTCAATACGATAGGTAGGTTTACGCAAACGATAGGTCGTGCCGTCGGGATATTGGCCTGTTATTTCTTCATATTCAATCTTAACCCGACCTTCAGGCTGGACTCCCGCAATGGCCTGATGTTGCAATTGACCTCCGTAGGTCGGTTCGGGGACTATTTCGTCGGCTGCATTTCGAACCGACAAACGGAAAAGTAAGGCTTGTGTGGGTTGACCGGCACTGTTGAATGGTAAACCCCGGCCGTCTCTGGCATGGCAACTAGCACAAGCAGAAGCATTGAAGAGGGGGCCTAAACCATCCCTAGCCGTAGTTGAGGACGGAGCAGCTACCCAGTTACTACGATTGAGGGAATTCCCGATTTGAAATTTCCTGATTTCCTCATGGGTAAGATTTGCAAACGGTTGGCCAAATGCATCGGCTGAACGGATGAATACAGTGCCTTCTTTTCCACCTGAAAGCTCTTCGTCTATTTCTGGGGCTAGTTTACCCATGCATCGCAGAAAGACAGTAGAAATAACAAGTATTTTAAGATATGTCTGCATTTCAGCAATAAATCATAGTAGGGTAGTGTCGATTTGGAAATTTCAGCTGGGACCAAAGCCGGCGTGAGAGCGTTCTAGGCATGTGTACGGAGGAGGCTGCCAAGATCCCTCACCCATTAGGTCAGTCGTTGGTTTCTGGAATGACCAATTGCAATCCGATCGCAACCCCGATATTTTGTATTTCGTCCGACTGCTTCCGAAGTTCTCGAATGGTAGCCTGTACTTTATCAGCATGGTGAATGATAGCCTGATCGAAGGGTGGGGGGATTGCCCGAGCAGCTTCTAGGGTTCTGGCAAATTGCTGATCGATGGAGTTAGCCAAATTTTGATCTTTTAAAACCACCAAATCATGTAGTCCTGGCCCTTTTATTTCAGTGCCATCGACTCGTTTGTAAATTCCTTTGTAGACGTTGTAAATCCCGATTTGATTATAAATGATATCCTCATGGGTATTGTCCGAAAAACAAGAATGCTCATCTTCCTGATCCTTATTTTCCAAGGCGACAGTCATGCGTTCACCGGCCAGCTCACCCTTTGATAGTTTACCTAACCCCGAAAGGATGTTGGTTAGCGATGTAGAGGTATTTTCAGGTGCAACAAACTGTGAACGGTAGGGACTTCCAGGGGCCCAAGCATCGCGAACCTGCATCAGATGTTCGACCAACAAATCGGTTACTACGCGCAAATATTGCTTCCGTCTTTCGCCATTAGGAGCAGTTGCCTGCGGACCCGTCAGGTAGTCGGTATAGGGGCGTCGTCCTGGACCGTCCGTATAGAGGTCTTGTCCCCACAACAAAAATTCGATAGCGTGGTAGCCCACTTTGACATCGGCCTCTCCATGGACTTCGTTCTCTTGAAGTAAGAGTTCTGCCGTTATTTCTGGGAAATCTTCCGGCTTATTGACTACCCCGCCATAGATGGGTTTGCCACTGTTTTCATCGATGACGTAATCGATAAAGTTTTCGTCCAGAGGCCAGGCATTAATCAATCCTTCCCATCCATTTTCGTCATCGATAGGCCCATTGTAAAAACGATAAGCTTCGGTTTGCGAGTAAGAGGGGCGAGCGTCAATCCAAGCTTGTTTTGCTTTTTCGAATAAAGCTTCTGAAGGGTTTTCCAAGAAATCATGAATGGCTGACTGCAATTTTTTGGCGTCATCTACGACGTCCTCATAATTCGCATATACGATTTCAGCGTAATTCTCAACGACCTCTTTTTTTAATTTTTCCTGTTCATTTATACAACTGGATAGAAGAAAAACGAAAACAATACCATATAAATAGCGTTGCATCTCCGGTGCGTTAAAATATTTGAAAAATACATTATTCATGCTCCGGCAAAAATACGCTATTATATTGGAAACGGCGCCATTTTAACGGGGTTAAATTGAAATAATTCTAAATAGAGTAGTTCTTCGTCTTCTAATAATGCTGTCATTTATTAAATTGGGTAAAACGATGTCTGGGTTTGTGCTGGAATGCCGCGTTATCCAATCACAAATCGGAACATGAAGCTCGCCAACAGTGTTAAGTAAAGTGTTGGAACGATCTAAAAATAGTTTGGGAATTAAGATAAATAGCGTAGTGTAATTATCGATTTTCGTTACCTTGCAAATGATCTTCTTCTGGAATCTGTCCTATTTTTTGAAACGCCCCAAAATTGAACTTTAACTTAAGTAATCATGAACATCGTAGAGTTTATTTCACAACCCTGGCCGTGGTATGTTGCCGGTCCATTGATCGGGTTAACGGTACCGATTTTATTGATTCTTGGGAACAAGTCTTTCGGTATTAGTTCTTCGTTGCGCCATGTATGTGCTGTCTGTTTTCCTGCTAATGTTTCCTACTTCC
>JBAYRB010000520.1:0-2876 GCA_041676905.1 Spirosomataceae bacterium | reverse complement strand
CGGGTAAATGAAGTTCGAGAAGGTATTGCTGTTCCTCGGGATTTCAATATTGATCCTTCGGGGCGTTATTTGATCGTAGGCAACCAAGGCACCCATGATTTGACCGTACTGACGGTGGATCCGAATACGGGTGAACTTGCTTATAAAGCGCAGGCTGGGCCTGTAAAAAGTCCGAGTTGTATCGAGTTTTTTTAGAGAAATGGTGCGTAAAACGGATGAATTAGTTGCGATTTGGCTCTGCGGTATGAGTAGTATTTGGTGTGGGGAAACTTTTGCTAGTCCCCTGGGTAGAAATGAGTCGGGATCGGGGGGTAGGAAAGAAAATGAATTGGTGTGTAAACAGCAAAAAATTTGATTTTGCGGTTTCAACCCGCTATATTTCGCGTCTGTTTTAGGTTTTTTTGAATTAATATTTAGAATTATTTAAAGAATAACGGTGGAGAGAAAGACATGTGGAAAGGCCCTTCAATTAGCTGTACAAACGTTGGATTACTTGATTTTATAGGTCAGTGGACCCTTTTCAATTCTCGGACAGGTGCATGAGGATTCAGGATTTTTCAGAGATTTCAGGGAGTAATAACTAAAATAACTTTCTAATAATTTTAAAAACAATAGTTTTGAGGTGTAATTATCTCACAATTCAAGGGAAAATTTTATCAATTTAAGCTAACACAAATTTTTGTATTTTATTTGCTAACAAAACTCTAATTAATTTAATCTAATTGTAAGTAATGGCGACAAAAGCGACTTCTCCAGCGCAGGCAAAGCCTGCTGAAAAAAAGGGTTCAGGTGGTTTGAATCCAGCTTGGGTAATACCTCTATTATTTATCATTGCAGTATGCTTCTATCAATTTTATCTGGGTGCACCCGAAAACTTTGAGGGTGGGGACAACAAAAATCAGCCTCTACCTGGGAATTATTTTGGGATGGTATACCATGGAGGCCCAGTGGTACCAGTGTTGATCACCTGTTTATTAACAGTGATTGTTTTCTCCATTGAGCGTCTATTCACTTTATCGAAAGCCAATGGAAAAGGAAGTCCTGAAGCTTTTGTTCGCAAAATTCGTGGTCTTTTGGACAAAGGTCAGATCGAGGACGCGATCAAAGAGTGTGACAGACAAAAAGGTTCTGTGGGTAATGTCATCCGTGCTGGCTTGATGAAATACAAGCAACTGACTACGGATGCCTCCTTGAACAAAGAGCAAAAACTAGCTGCTCTTCAGAAAGAAATCGAAGAGGCGACTACCCTTGAGCTTCCTATGCTTCAGAAAAACCTTACTATTATCGCTACCCTTGCATCTGCGTCGACACTATTCGCACTTTTGGGTACGGTATTGGGTATGATCCGTGCGTTTGCGGCGTTGGGTACTTCGGGTCAGCCTGACTCTGCGGCACTTGCAACCGGTATTTCGGAAGCGTTGATTAACACGGCCTTAGGAATTGGTTCAGCTGCATTGGCTACCATTTTCTACGCGTATTTGAACAGCCGTGTTGATGATCTTACTTACACAATTGATGAAATTGGTTTGAGCTTGCAACAAAGTTTTGCAACTTATCATACCTAATCGATTGTTATAGTAAGTAGTAAGAAAATTTAACGTAAACCATATATATTATGGCGAAAGTAAGACCGAAGAAGTCTGCTCCGTTTATTGATATGACGGCGATGACTGACGTGGCGTTCCTATTGTTGACGTTCTTTATCATGACGGCAACCTTCAAAAACAATGAAGCTGCGGAAATCACCACACCGTCATCGATCTCGCAGATCAAAGTACCTGACGAGGATATCGTTGTCATCAGTATTGATCCGGAGGGAAAAGTTTTCTTCTCGGTTGATGGCCAACCGGTGCGGATTTCGATGCTTGAGAACATAGGGTCAGCAAAGGGTATAACTTTTACCGATGAAGAAAAGTATAAGTTCTCTATTCAGCCCGGCTTTGGATTCCCCGTCGCTCAATTGAAATCATGGCTGGGGATGTCCCCCGAGCAAATGAAGCAAGTTGAACAGCCCGGAATACCTGTGGACTCCACGGGGGTTAGTGAGTTGGCGGATTGGGTGTTTGCGGCGCGTAAAGCGAATCCTAAGGTTCGTATTGCGTTGAAAGGTGATAATGCGGCTAAATTTCCAGTCTTTAAGGATGTTTTGGCTAACCTTCAATCACAAAACATCAACCGTTTCAACCTGATCACTTCTTCGGAAGAGCCACCCGCTGGTTTCAGACAGGACGACTAGATGCCCTAGAGATAAGTAGTTTAGGTAATATATAAATCTTAAGAGAAAATGGCAGAAATAGACACCTCCGGTGGGGGTGGACGTAAGAAAGGCGGTAAGGTTCGTGCCAAGAAGATGTCCACCCGAGTTGATATGACGCCGATGGTTGACCTGGGCTTTCTCCTGATCACGTTCTTTATGTTGGCGACAACCATGAGTAAACCTACTTCCATGACGTTGTCGGTACCCCATAAAGAGAAAGATGAAACGCAGAAAGATACCGAACCATTGAAGGCATCTAAAGTATTGACGATATTCATGGGGAAAAACAACGAAGTTTACCTGTTGGATGGAATCGCTGCCGATGACGAAAAGGCACCCGCTGCTTTGGAAAAAGTAGCTTACGGAACCCAACTTCGTGAAGGCATATTCAAAGCTAAACAAAGAGTAAACTCAATGTTCCCTCCTGAAGAAGATGGTTCTGAGCCCTTTGTGGCGGTGTTAAAGCCGACACCAGTTTCTTCATATAAGAACCTGGTGGATGTTTTGGACGAGATGGCGATAACCAAAACGAAGCGTTACGCGCTGGTTGATTATCTCACCGATGCAGAAACCAAACTGCTCGGAGATAAGATAGATCCTTAGGTTTTCGTTGTTATAT
>JBAYRB010000519.1:0-2877 GCA_041676905.1 Spirosomataceae bacterium | reverse complement strand
ATACGATCTTTCCAATCCTTATTAAAACCAATTTTTCTTATGAAAGACAGGTACATTCCTAACATCAGGTGGTTTCTTTTGATCCCATCATTTGTGTTGAGTGTCGTTGTGGCGTTCGCACAACAAGGGCAAGTCCAGGGGGTGGTAACCTCCGCTGTCGATGACACCCCGCTACCCGGGGTAACGGTAGTCATTAAAGGGACACAAACCGGTACATTAACCGATATCGATGGTCGATATCAGATTAATGCACAGCAGGGACAGGTCTTAACCTTTAGTTTTGTCGGTTTTGTTTCCCAGGAAATTCAGGTGGGAGCTCAATCGGAAATTAACGTCCGTCTTAACGAAGACGTAACAACCTTAAACGAAGTGGTTGCGATCGGTTATGGTACACAATCCCGGCAAACGATAACGACGTCGGTTTCTAAATTGGATAAAAAAGTAATGGAGAACGTCGCCATGGCCAATCCAGCTTCTGCCCTACAAGGTACCGTGCCTGGCTTGCGGGTCATTAATACGACCGGACAACCCGGTGCATCGCCTAGTATCCTACTCAGGGGTGGCGCCTCGATCAACAGCCCCGGTGGCCCCTTGGTCGTAGTGGACGGGGTCGTTCGGGCATTCAATGACATCAACCCTTCCGATATCGAATCGGTTGAAGTACTAAAAGATGCAGCTTCCACGGCGATTTACGGGGCAAGAGCCAATAATGGGGTGATCCTGGTAACAACCAAACGCGGTAAAACAGGTACGTCAGAGATACAGTATAAGGTCAGAACCGGTTTTAACCATTTGCGAACCGCATACGAATACATGAATGCCCGTGACTTCCTGTACTACAATCGATTGGGTGTACGTCGGGTGAACGAAGCCCGGGCGCTGAGTGGTGTAGCCCTGGTGACGCCCGACAGCCAAACTGGTTTTGGGGTGAACCTCCCACACATCTACTCTACCCAGAAAATCACCAGCGCTAATCGGAATGAATTTTCCTCCCTGGTAAATCAAGGCTGGGAATGGATGATTGACCCTTTCAACGATAGGGACACCTTAATGTTTATTGATTATGGTAGCCAAATCCGTGACGCAGCTTTCAACAACCCGGCTAAAACACAAGATCATTACTTGAGCTTTACAGGCGGTAACGACAAAGGAAAATTCGCAGCGAGTGTCGGTTATTATAACGAAGATGGATTAGTCGTTGGAACGAAATACGAGCGTTTTTCAGGTACATTTAACGGTTCTTACCGCATTAAACCCAATTTCGAAGTTTTGGGTACAGTCGCCTATTCAGTGTCCAAATTACCTCCGATTTATCAGGCAGAAAGTGCTATCTTTTATCGAGTTCAGAGCTTGTGGCCTACTTTCAAACCATTTGACGATGAGGGCAATCCCAACCCCAATAACGCAGCTGGCAACGGAAACCCGCTCTATTATCTCGACAAGCAAATCCGGAAAAACAAAACCGGCAGAACAACTTTCAATTTAGGGGCAAATTGGGAAATCGTCAAAGATCTACTTCTACAGGCCAATGCTAACTTCTACATCACCGATGGCTTAAACGAATCGTTTAACAAGGCGATCCAATATCAAACCTCTACGGTTCCGGACGCAACACGAGCGGCTTCCGCTTCTTATTCCAATGCCGTCCAACAGCAACATACGCTGACATTGAACTACTTTAAAACCATCAATCGGAATCATAACTTCAACCTATTGGTGGGTGGTGAGTATTTTGATGTTTCGTCCTTTGGATTGTCGGCCGCGGGTAACCGAGCTGCAACAGATTTTATCTATACGTTAAATGCGGCAACCGAAAGGACCTCTATTAGTTCCAGCTGGGGCGCACAGCGAATTTTGTCTGGTTTTTCCCGTTTAACCTACGATTTTGACGGAAAATACCTAGTTTCTGCCAATCTGCGTTACGATGGAATCTCGCGTTTGGCTAAAAATAACCGCTGGGCGGCCTTCCCGGGGGTATCAGCGGGTTGGAACATGCATCGTGAGGCGTTTTTCACAGAGTCGGGCTTGAATCAAGTATTTTCTACCTTCAAACCCCGTATAAGCTATGGAGTTAATGGAAACGTCGCCGGTGTAGGAGAGTTTGAAGTACAGGGCGCTTACGGATTACAAACACTCTATAACGGGCAGTCAGGCTTTCTCAATACGGGCGTAGTAAATACCGATTTACGTTGGGAGCGCTCCACCTCGGTGGACATAGGGGCTGACATCGGGTTCTTTAACAACCGGGCATCCCTTTCTTTTGATTACTTCAACCGTGTCACCAGTGATTTGTTGACCAACCTTGCCCTCCCCGGATACACTGGATTTAGCAGTATTCGGACCAACTTGGGAAGCTTGCGAAATCGCGGTTTTGAGGTCGATATCAATGCAAATGTACTGCGTACTTCCAATGGTTTGACCTGGGATTTGGGCTTCAACACCAGCTACGTTCGTAACCGAATTTTAAAATTACCTGATAACGGAAATGAAAGGAATCGTCAGGGCGGATATGAAGTCTATGACCCCGAACAAGGAAAAGTAGTTTGGGTAGGTGGCCTTCAAGAAGGGGGTACATTGGGTGACATATTTGCATTCAAACAAGAGCGAATCCTCCGCGATTGGGACGATGTAAACCAATCGGTGGCGAACCGTTACGATGCAATAGCCGAACTTTATGGCCCAGCTGCTTATGCCGACTTAGCGAATAAAACCGGAAAGTTCCCCATCGAACCGGGCGACGTTTTATGGGCTGACCTGGATAATAACGGCATCATCAATTCCCTCGACCGTGTTAAAGTTGGAAATATCTACCCCACATTCACAGGTGGTTTGAGTTCCTCGCTTTCATATAAAAATTTCACATTCTATGCTCGTTTT
>JBAYRB010000518.1:0-2879 GCA_041676905.1 Spirosomataceae bacterium | reverse complement strand
GAAGAAAGGTAGTCCCAATTTGATAGATATCGTGGTCTGTTTTTATTCAGCCAAAATATTTCTAATTTTCCATCAACATACACACGATTTCCGTTTATTGTACACGATCTAATTCTTTACCTCTCACTAACGAATACCATGAAAACTGGCTTGATTTCGAAATTTCGTGTAGCAATTCTATATATCAGCGCAATCACTTGGTTAAGTAGTTCCTGCCTAATGGCACAATTGGCACCGGAAAAAGTCTTCGAAGAAAAGATCAAAGGACCATACGGGGAACAAATGGGCGTGATTATGAAACAAATCACCCATTCTTTCTTAAAAACTCCCTACGTGGCACATACCCTGGAAGGTAATCCGGAAGAGCAGTTGGTTTGTAAATTTGATGGCGTCGATTGTACTACACTGGTTGAGACGGTCTTCGCCCTTGCATTAACTTATAAAGAGCAAGGTGATTACGAAGTTTTTAAAAGGAATTTAGCCAATATCAGATATCGGAACGGTATTATTGACGGCTATGCATCGCGTCTACACTATTTTATCGACTGGATGTATGAAAATGAACGAAACGGACGACTCAAGGATATCACCAAAGAATTGGGTGGGAAACCCCTACTGAAAGAAATTAACTTTATGACCGCCCATCCTAATCTTTACCCCTCCGCCAATACCGATGAAGTATGGAAACTGCTAAAAGAAAGAGAGGATTCGATCAACAATCGTACTTATTATTTCATACCCTTAGCTGATATTAAAACCATAGAGCCCAAATTGAATGACGGGGACATCATCGGAATAGCATCAACCATCGATGGACTGGACTGCAACCATATGGGTATCGTAAACAAAATTGGAAACCAGGCCTACTTGTTACATGCTTCTTCGGTCAACAAGGCGGTGGAGATTAGTGAACTACCCTTACACCGTTACGTTGCTCAAAATAAAAAAAATCGGGGCATCTTTGTTGCGCGTCCGGTCGACCGGGACGAGTAGAGAATCTTCGTCTGTATGGATATACGTGCCTTTATCTCATCCGTTGATACCCCACTGTGGGTTATTATCATTGGATCTATCCTGTTCGGGAGTATCCTGGCTAAAGTCTCATTAAGCTTGGTTTCGGTTATAAAACTCTTCAGTGCTCCCTCTTATGTTAAACTGATCCGCAACAGCCTTTCTCGGCCTCTATATTTCTTTTTCCCATTGCTTTTACTCACCGTTAGCATGGGTTTTTATATAGATGGTCATCCCGATTCGGCGATCCCATTCAACTTTTTAAAGTCACTACTTATAATTGCATCTGCCGTAGTGCTTTCCCGGATGGTTTCGATAATAGAACGAATTACCATCATAAATCTGGAGATTGACCCTGCTGCATCGGTTGCGCATCGTAAATTATTTACCCGTATCCAGTTTATACGAAGACTATTTGTAATGTCGATCGGTGTCGTGGCGTTGGCTCTGATTCTCTTAAGTTTCGAAAAAGGACGACAATTTGGAGTAGGCTTACTCACATCGGCTGGTATTCTGAGTGTGATTTTAGGTTTTGCGGCACAAAAATCCTTGGGAAATTTACTCGCTAGCTTGCAAGTGGCTTTTACTCAACCTATAAAAATTGGGGATACCGTCGTGGTGGAAAAAGAAGTCGGTAATATAGAAGAGATTAATATCACCTATGTGGTGGTCCGTTTGTGGGATCGACGCCGACTCATTTTACCGATTACCTATTTCATTGATACTCCCTTTGAAAACTGGACGCGGAATGACAATAGCCTCATAGCCGTGGTTTATTTATACCTCGATTACCGCACGCCTTTAGAAGCCTTGCGTCAAAAACACCGTGAGCTTGTCAAACAACATCCGAATTGGGATGGGGAAGTATGCGAACTCCATGTTACAGATACACAGGCACAGCAAATTGTCGTCCGTGCCACCATGTCGGTTAGCAGTCCTCTGGAATCCTTCGCTTTACGAAGTTATGTGCGGGAACAGCTCATCGTATGGCTTCGCGACAACCACCCCGAATCCCTACCAGGTATGCGGGTCATCCAATAACCCATCCCAAATCGCCGTATTGTCTTTCCTACAGATTTCGCTAATTTCATCAGGTATAGCCGGTCAATCGAGCTAAATTTGTGCTTTAACCAAAATGATATGCTATCTACCATTGTAAAAATAAGTGCAGTTACCAATTTATCTGACGCCCGTTATTGCGCAGGGATGGGTGTCGAAATGTTGGGGTTTACCCTGGATAAAACAGATGAGAATTATGTTTCGCCCGAGAAATACCAGGAGATTCGTTCATGGGTAGCCGGGGTACAGTTTGTCGGTGAAACACAGACAGAGGACTTTGAAGAAATACGGGAGATGGTTGAAACTTACAATCCTGACTGCCTGCAGGTAACCATACCCGAAATGCTTCCTATGCTCGTCAGTGAATTCGACATCCCCCTCCTATTACGCCTCGATGCAGACCGTATCTCGCCACCCGCACTGTCTCACTACGTTTCCACTTATGGGAAATATGTAACGTATTTGCTATTGGAAAGTAGTCTCAATTCGCCCTTACAAGAGGAATGGCAAAACGCCATTTCTACATTAACCGAGGCCACTCAACTTCTGCTAGGATTCGGCTGGGAAAATAGGCAGCAGTTACACCAATTTTTGGAAAAATTACCCATTGCCGGCATTGCCCTGAAAGGCAGTGAAGAACTTCGACCCGGGTATACAGACTATGGTGAATTAATGGATATTTTGGAATCGCTGGAAACAGAATAAACGTAAATGGATGAAATTGTAAAAAATTCCATCACGTACAATTACCATTCAGCCGACCAATCCACCGGTCATATAGGTTCAGCTTGTAGTATCTTGCATTACCT
>JBAYRB010000517.1:0-2881 GCA_041676905.1 Spirosomataceae bacterium | reverse complement strand
CGTACTTGACCGGGGTTTTTCCTTCGACTTGAACGGCCACACAATTATCTTCCTCTAAATCAATTAGATCAACAATTGGGCTGTTTAAAAATACCCGCGTTTTAAACCGGCTCCGATCGGCGGATTTGAGAAGTATCGAAAACTGATCTTCGAGGTATCGGCCAAATAACAAACGGGGTAGTACTTTGTTCTCTTGAAAATTTTCAGGGTCTATCCCAAATTCCTCCAGTGTCGTATTCGGCACCGACTTTATCCATTCACCTATGGATGTGACAATGTTTTTTAATTCACTATCGGCAATATTCGTCACGTGTTCTTGATTTGCTCCCTCTTGGCTATAAGGCATTCCGGAACCGAGCGAATTTTTTCGTTCATAGATATGAATCTCGTACGAACCGTCTTTGAGTTGGATCAGTTTTTTATAGAGGATCATTCCAGCTGGCCCTCCGCCAATGATTGCAATGCTTTTGAGAGAGGATTCTTGCATAAATTGCTTAAGATTTATGAAAATTTGGAGAAGATAATTGAAAAGTATGAATCCTTACTAGCGTGCCGCTATAATTTTTTTTGGCGTTGGGGCAGGAAGGGTAGAGGGGGCGTACGAAGTGGTTAGCGTTATAGTATTTGTTTTTTTCGAACTTTTTAATTCCTTAATCGGAAAGCGAATTTAAATGCAGAATAATTTTAAGTGAGTTTGAAATAACGGCGATGAATTGGGAGGAAATCAGTTTCGAGGAAATCGAAAATCTTGGCATAGTTGATCCGAAATTGCAAGGGTTATTCAGTCGTGTGGCTAACGGACTGTTAAAACATCGGGTAATGGACAGGGAGGTGGTCTTGGCAAATCTTCAAATGGTACTCGAACACCCCGAACTGTTTGTTAAAAGGCGGGAGGATAAATTTAAAAATCTTGCTAAACAGATAATTAAAAAACGAAAACAGGGGGCACAGGAAGAATCGGGGGCGATTCAACATGATCTCAGGTCTACATCCGCATATTTTAAGGTATTTGGAAAGGAGCTTATTGAGCCCGGGGCATTTGCCCAAATGGAGACGGCTGCTCGTTTGCCCATTTCTATTGCCGGAGCATTGATGCCCGATGCCCATCAGGGTTATGGCTTACCCATTGGAGGCGTTTTGGCCACGCAACCCGATACCATTATACCCTATGCGGTAGGGGTGGATATAGCCTGCCGTATGTGTATGAGCATCTTCGATTTACCTGCGAGCACAATCGAAAGTGAGAAAACGAATCTGAAAAGTCTATTGATGAATCATACCCATTTTGGCATTGGTTCTACTTCGAAAGAGCGGCTCGATACCTCGGTCCTTGATCGTCGTGAGTGGAACGAAATTAAAACGCTACGTGTGTTAAAAGATAAAGCCTATGCACAATTAGGTACATCGGGTACCGGCAATCATTTTGTGGAATGGGGAGAACTGTCTGTTCAAAACAACACTCTTCAAGGTCTACCTGGGGGGCGTTATTTGGCCCTCTTATCACATTCGGGTTCCCGGGGGTTTGGCGGAAGCGTCGCGAATACTTATTCGACGATAGCGATGAAAAAGACCGTTTTGCCTCGTGACGCAAGGCATTTAGCTTGGCTTGATCTGAATACCGAGGAAGGGCAGGAATACTGGATTGCCATGAATTTGGCAGGCGACTATGCCTCAGCGAATCATCATGAAATTCATAATAAAATTGCTCGCCATCTGGGGGTAAGTCCAGTAATGCGCATTGAAAACCATCATAATTTTGCTTGGAAGGAGCAACTGGACAACGGTACCGAAGTAATGGTTCATCGGAAGGGAGCTACCCCCGCAGGTGCAGGCATTTTGGGGATAATTCCCGGTTCGATGACTACCCCGGGTTTTATTGTGCGTGGACGGGGCTCAAGTGGGTCATTGAATTCAGCAGCCCACGGAGCAGGTCGCGTAATGAGTCGAAATGCCGCTTACCGGTTTTTGGATCCAAAGAAAGTCGAAGAAGAACTCCGTCAAAAGAAGGTAACCGTCATCGGTTCCGGACTGGACGAGGCGCCTATGGTGTATAAGGATATCAATGCTGTTATGGCTGCACAAGACGAATTACTGGACATACTTGCCCGTTTTCAGCCTCGAATTGTCAGGATGGCAGATCCTCGGGAGAAGCCTGAAGATTAAAGGGGTAGGGTTTATAGAAGAGCGTTTTTCAACCCTCAATACTCATAGGAAAGTCGCGCAAATTTATTCCGGTATTCGATGGGTGTTAGTCCCGTAATTTTCTTGAAAGTATCTCTAAATGCCTTTGTATCGGTATAACCGACATCGTACATGATTTCGGAAACATTTCGTTGCGAGGCCTCAAAGAATTTTTTGGCCGCTTCGATCCTGACCCGTTGGATATATTCGATGGGCGTATTATGGGTAGCTTCTTTAAATTTCCGTTCGAAAGTTCGGCGCCCCATATGGATTAATCCGGCCAGCATTTCGATGGATAGTTTTTCCGAAAAATGGCTTTCAATATAATCCTGTACGATTTTTATATCTTCATAGCTATGGTTTCGTTGCCCTTTGAAAATTGTAAACTGAGATTGACTATCTCTACCGATATCAAGTGCAAAGTATTTTGAAATCATGATCGCGGTTTCCCGGTCACTATATTTTTCTACCAGATAGAGAATTAAATTCCATAAACTACTGGCTCCACCACTACTATAAATATTGTCGTGTTCTGTAATAATTGCACCATCTTCTACTTCTACATCGGGATAGCGTTCTTTAAATTCTTGAATATGTGCCCAGTGGGTAGAGCATTTTTTTCCTTTGAGCAAACCGGTTTCAGCCAATAAAAAAGCCCCCACGCACAGGCTTGCTAATCGAGTTCCTTTCTCGTACAATT
>JBAYRB010000516.1:0-2882 GCA_041676905.1 Spirosomataceae bacterium | reverse complement strand
TATAGTACCCTTGATAGCTAGGCAAATTTGAGTAGACCAAATCTGATTAAAATATAATTTCTATAAATTAAAAAAATGATTAACTAAACTTAAAAATTAATATGTCTCGTTCTATCAATGCGTCCCGACTGTTTAATGCGAGTTGTTTCGCACTCATTACGACTGCCTTTTCCTTCAGTATTAGGGCGGGTATTCTAGCCGAACTTGGGAATGAATACGGGTTTTCCGCCGAACAACTGGGTACCATCAACTCGATGTGGTTCCTTGGTTTCCCAATTTCCATGGTCATTGGGGGGTTAATTTATAATTCTATCGGCGGTAAAAAAATCATGCAGTTTGCGTTTTTTGCTCATGCCGTGGGTATTCTTTTAACGATCTATTCGGGTGGAAACTACTTTACCCTGCTCGTCTCTACCCTCTTAATTGGTTTAGGCAATGGCTGTACTGAAGCTGCATGTAACCCGATGATTGCTGATGCTTATGAAGGGAACAAAATGAGTCAAATGCTCAACCGCTTCCACATGTGGTTCCCTGGAGGAATTTTCCTGGGCGCGTTGATTTCTAAGTTTATGACCGATGCTTCTTTAGGCTGGCAAGCACAAATTTGGGTGATCATGATTCCTACACTGATTTATGCTTACCTCTTCTGGGGACAGGAATTTCCAAAACCCAAAGTGGTCGAGGCAGCCTCTGTTTCCGAAAACATCAAAGCGATGTTCAGCCCCTTGTTCCTTTTCATCTTCGTTTTCATGGCGTTGACTGCTATTTCCGAATTCGGTCCACAACAATGGGTAGGCCTTATCCTCAGTAAGTCGGGTGCAGATCCTATGATTCTGCTAGCCATTACCACAGGTACCATGGCCGTAGCTCGCTACTTCGCTGGACCGGTTATCGAAAAACTGGAGCAAACGGGTGTACTACTTGGTTCCGCCATCTTGGCAGCTATCGGATTATTCTTGCTGAGTAAAGTTACCGGAGGTGTGGCGTATGTGGCTGCCTTCGTATACGCTTGTGGTATCGCTTATTTCTGGCCAAACATGCTTGGTGTCGTAGCACGCAATGTTCCTGCATCCGGTGCCCTAGGGATGTCGATCATCGGTGCTGTGGGTATGTTCTCCAGCTCTATCTTCCAGCCCATTATCGGAGGATGGATCGACACGGCACGTGAAAAAGCTTCTGCGGCTGGTTTAACAGGTGATGACGCAGAACTGTACGCCGGGCAGCAAACGTTGTCAACCATGACGACCTTCCCACTTATCCTTATCGTAGCATTTACTGTTCTCTACTTCTGGATGAGAAGCAAAAAATCTGAACCCGCTGTAGCGGATAGATAATCGTATTAAACATGGGGAGTGAATAAGCAACTCCCCATTTACCGCTTATTTGGGCCACTTTAGTGGCCTTTTTTTATTAATTTTGGCGTTAATCAACAGGCTAATACATTCAATTTACACCCCGAAAATGACAACCAAGCTGCTAAAAATAGCCCTTCTGGATATGAATAATGGGGTGGAAAACGAAGGAATGCGCTGCATCAAAAAAGCAATCGAAAACTTTGCCACTCAAGAAAAGCTACCGGTAACTTACGACGTCTATAACGTTAGGCAAAAAGGGGAAGTGCCTAGCTTGTTATACGATGGATATATTTCATCAGGAGGGCCTGGAAACCCTTACCCCGTAGGAGAAGCATGGGAAAGAAAATATTTTAATTTTCTGGATAAAGTCCTACAACATAATGCCGATAGAAAACAGCGGAATAAAAAACATCTATTGTTGATCTGTCATTCCTTTCAGTTGGCATGCATTCACTGGAAAGTCGGGTTGGTAGCCAACCGTCGATCTCCCTCCTTTGGGGTATTCCCCGTCCATAAGACCAGATTTGGACAGGGTGAAAGTCTTTTTGAAGGATTGCCCGATCCGTTTTGGGTCGTCGATTCGAGGGATTTTCAAGTGATTCAACCGAATGCCAAGGTGTTAGATAGAATGGGTGCCAAAATACTTGTTTTAGAAAAAGAACGGCCCCATGTCGACCTCGAAAGAGCCATTATGGCCATCCGTTTTACGAAACATATTATAGGTACGCAGTTCCATCCAGAAGCAGATGCCGAAGGAATGTATCGACACTTTAGTAAAGCCGATAAAAAAGAAAAAATTTTAAAAACCTATGGGGTCGAAAAGTATCATACGATGATCCAACACTTACGAGATCCGAACAAAATCGCCTTGACGGAGTCAATCATTTTACCCCAATTTTTACAGTTAATTAAGAAGGCATCGGAAATGATGAAAGACCCACTCGAAATCTAGAAAAAGTTTAGGATTTATAGGGTGGAATAAAGAAATTGGAGGATAGACTATTCAACTTCAATTATTACCTATGCATTCCCTCTACAGGCACCGTTTTAACTCAGCCTTCTCTTCCGATAGCTACCGTAATTTCGTGTCGGTTCTGGAAAAAGAATTCCCAGGTAGTTTGGATTTTCGAATTGCTGAAAGCCCTGTTTTTATCGATAAAGCATTTCAAAGAAAACTCATCGCTGCTTGTGACGATATCATTGCAGAGATTAGTCGTCCCGATTTTAAGAATACTACTGAAAGAGCCATCCCAAGTCACCAATACGTACCCAGGGAAAATGATCATACTTCATTTATAGCTATCGACTTTGCAGTGTGTAGGGGAAATGACGGGGAGCTTGAGCCTCAGTTAATCGAGTTACAGGGCTTTCCTTCGGTTTTTGGCTATCAATTGTTCCTCTCGGAATTATTCAAAAAACGATACGGACTAGGGAGCCCCTTGTTCTATAATTTTATTGACCCCAATCGGCAATATGAAACCTACATTAACGCATTAAACTCCGTAATTGTGGGGGATGAAAATCCGG
>JBAYRB010000515.1:0-2893 GCA_041676905.1 Spirosomataceae bacterium | reverse complement strand
CTTCATATTCAGAGGTTTACAAAACACCTATATCAATATTTTTTCTTTGTTGTTACCTTTCTGAGAGGCTGTCCGATTAATAGTTGAAAACCAGAATTTCGTTGGGTTAGCCACCACACGTTCTGTAGGTAAACTATCAGTTATGAAAAATTTCGTTATTTATGCGTACAGTCTTCCTCACTTTCACACTATTCACAATCTCCTCTTTTCTAGCTTTTGGAATCCAATCGATACCGGCTCATATCGAAGCCGAAGATTATGCTACCGCATTTGGGGCAACCGTATCGGCTACTAGCGATGAGAGCGGTGGTCAGGAGGTCAGTTGGATGCAAGATAGTACTTGGATGACCTATCCCATTACCGTATCCACGGCAGGCTACTATAAAGTCAGTTTTCGAGTAGCGAACGGTTTCAGTGATGATGCCCGCTTGCAATTATTTGCTGATTCAACACTTTTAACGGATTTGATCGTTCCACGAACCGGTGGGATGATCAGTTGGAAAACGGTACCTCAATTGATTTATATCCCTTCGGGTACGATTCAACTAAAATTTTTAGCAGTAAAAGGAGTTTTTAGTCTTAACTGGATGAAGTTCGAAAGGACCTTGCATGCCCTGCCGGGTTTGATCCAGGCGGAAAATTTTGATGTTGCCGAGGGAGTCCAAACGGAATCTACCCTTGATACCGATGGGGGCCTTAATGTGAGTCATATTGATGATAATGATTGGATGATGTACAATGTAGATGTGACGCAGGCAGGCACCTATCAATTTGATTTTCGCGTCGCTAATGCCTACGGTTACGGCTATATTCAAATACTCGACCAAAACAATCAGCTTCTAGGCCAAACGGCGGAGATACCTCATACAGGAGGCTGGCAAAGCTGGACCACCGTAACAGCCGTAGCTGCGTTGCCTGCGGGAAACCAACTGATTAAGCTTTTAGCGCCACGGGGAGCTTTCAACCTGAATTGGTTTGAAGTATCAGTAAGTGCCCAAACAAAACAACCAGCTGTCATTACATTTTCGGAACTTCCACCTCGGGTAGCTGGTGAAGGACCTTTTGCCTTGATAGCAAGTAGCAATCACACGGAAACCGAACTTTTTTTCACCACTTCCGATTCGACGGTAGTCAAGGTAGAAGAATCATCTCAAGGCTGGGTAGCTATACCGTTGAAGGCGGGTCAAGCTACCCTTACAGCCCACCAGGAAGGTAATGCGAATTACCAGGATGCGGATCCCGTAGCCAGAATTCAGGTCGTCACCATGCCCAGTGTAACACCCATGCAAAAGATTCCTATTGACCCGAACCGCTGGTACGTTCTGAACAATGCAGAAAACGGTTTGCAAGGCCTTTTCGATGGTATTACGAATCAGAATGTACATGTGGGATGGGGAATGGTGGTCGATCAATATGATGCCTATTATCCACTTTTAGAGGGGGAAGAGATGATGGTTGAAGCGATTAAAATGTTTGATTACGAAGGTGTGTTTACCAGTAACCCAGCCACCCTTTCTGTAATTACCGAGGATTGGCAACGTATTCCAATAGCTACGTTCACCGGCCAAGTCTACAATGGTTGGGTCGGTCCCTACCCCGACCGTCAGATGGAGGGCGAAGGACAATTTCGGTTGGATTCCGTTATCTCAGGTATTCGTTACCTCGTACTTAACATTCAGGGTGGTCTACCGACAGAGATCGAGTTCTACGGTTTTTACGACAATTCCCAGGTCGATACTACCGTCACAGTCGCGGCGCGGGAGGTGAAATTGAAAGATATGCTAGGGGTAAATGCCTATGAATGGAATTTTCAGGATGGGGAAACACCCTGGGTGATCAATGAGTCGAAGGTTGAAATGGTCAAGAGCTTTACCGCCATACGACACTATATGGACTGGTAAAAGCTCGAATCGATAGAAGGTGTTTATTCTTATAACCCCACCTTGGTAGGGGGCTGGCACTACGACCAAATTTATGAAAGATGCCAGGCAGAAGGGATCGAAGTATTGGCATGCCTAAAGACGATCCCTAGTTGGATGATGGCAACCTATCCTCCTGGTGAACAGGATGCTGAAAATGTGCCGGTACGCTATGGGAAAGATTTTGAAGATCCAAATTCCTATATCGAGCAGGCGAAAGTGGCCTTTCAATTCGCAGCGCGCTACGGTAGTAACACGGAGGTAGACACCAGCCTTTTGAGTGTACATTCAACGCCACGTTGGCCGGGTGATAATCCGAATACGATTCGGATTGGAACCGGATTAGTGAAGTATATTGAGTGTGACAACGAACGTGATAAATGGTGGAAAGGGCGGAAAGCTTACCAGACGGCTCGCGAATATGCCGCCAATCTATCGGCCTTTTATGACGGTCATAAGAGTTCGATGGGCCCCGGTGTAGGGGTGAAAAATGCCGATCCACAAATGCAAGTCGTAATCGGAGGACTGGTTTCAGGAGCTGAATACATACGTGGTATGGTGGATTGGTGCCGGGAATTCAGAGGTTACAAACCCGACGGGTCGGTAGACTTATGCTGGGATGTGATCAACTACCACATATATACCGATAATACCACCTCATCACAGAGCGGAACTTCTACCCGCGGAGCTGCACCCGAAGTGACTAACGCTGCTGAAAAAACAAGAGATTTTATACGTGTATCGGACGAACTATGCGGGGGAATGCCCGTATGGATCACCGAAACCGGATTTGACATTCATCAGGATAGTCCGTTGAAAGCAGTTCCGATCGGAACGAAATCAGCATTGGACACCCAAGCCGACTGGATATTACGTATGTCATTATTTTCTGCTCGTCACGGAGTGGCAAAAGTCTTTTATTACCAAATGTATGACGACCATGACTCAGGCATGATATTCGCTACGTCAGGATT
>JBAYRB010000514.1:0-2905 GCA_041676905.1 Spirosomataceae bacterium | reverse complement strand
TTTTCGATATGGGATCGACTTTTTGGAACATACATTCAGTTGGACCAATCCCGACTTATATATGGTATAGACACACACTTGGACGAGAAAGAAAACAGTAATGTGGGGAATCTGATGCGAATCCCTTTTCAAAAATATAGGCACCGAACAACCAACGGATAGGCCTAAATAAGATCCTCCTTTACACCTTGTTCCCTTGAATTCTCAAGTGGGGGTAATTTTTTCAAACGTTTGCATGCTTTATTGAAATAATTGCATTTTGTAATGAATTTCAATGGGGCTATTATTGTGCATCGATCGTCTTACCGTACTAACTAAAATTGGCATGAAAACGAGTTTTCTTTTACGTCAGGCCCAAAATCTTCCTACTTATCAGCGCATTACTGCCGAACAAGCCGGTTGGGAATATCTGAACTTCGAA
Source organism: Spirosomataceae bacterium (assembly GCA_041676905.1). GTDB lineage: Bacteria > Bacteroidota > Bacteroidia > Cytophagales > Spirosomataceae > Ravibacter. Next base: position 2,484 of record JBAYRB010000514.1, on the reverse strand, counting down.
GCCCGTGTCCTGCAAGCCGGGGAAAGCCTAGCGGGTAATACGGGTGAATTTGAATATTGCATCGTGCTTTTGGGTGGGAACTTTAGCGTCGAAAGTAAAGGAGAAATATGGGAAACTGTCAATGGGCGAAAAGATGTTTTCAGTGGGATTGGTCATGCCATGTATTTACCCAGGCGTACCGACTTTGTCCTCACATCACAAGCTCCGGACACAGATATAGCTCTATGTTGGGTAGAGACCGACCAGGACCATCTGCCGTTTATGAAGCGACCGGAAGAAGCACCGATTGAAATTCGGGGTGGAGACAATGCAAATCGCCAAATCAATGGACTTATCCCACCCGGATCCCCTTGTCATCGAATTGTATGTGTGGAAGTATATACACCGTCGGGGAATTGGAGTTCGTTTCCTGCCCACAAGCACGACGAACGAAAAGTAGATGATCAAGGTGAGCTACTGGAGGCCGATTTGGAAGAAATTTATTTCTACAAAGTAGACAAGCCACAGGGGTATGCCCTACAGCAGGTATATACCGGAGATAGAAGTTTGGATGAGATTATTAGGGTGAAAAATAACGAAACTGTATTGGTGCCCGAAGGGTATCATCCGGTGGTGGCAGGGCATGGATACAACGTCTATTATCTGAATTTCTTAGCCGGTAGTGATCAGTCGTTGGCCAATACATCCGACCCCGATCATGAATGGATTTACGGTACCTGGAAAGGACAGGATCCGAGGCTGCCTTTAGTAACCGCCGATATGAATAATGTATATAAATAGCCAAGACGAAACATGGGAGAAGTTTCATTGGATTTGTTGACGATCGGTCGATCTTCAATTGACCTTTATTCAGCGGATATAGGTAGCCCCTTCGAACAAATTTCTGCCTTCAACGCCTTCGTGGGGGGCTGCCCGTTGAACATAGCTACCGGCTCTAGTCGGCTGGGGCTGAAAACAGCTCTCTTAACCGGACTGGGCTATGATAAAGTGGGGGATTTTATCGAAAATTTCCTGAAAACAGAGAATATTAAAACTGATTGGGTGCCTCGTATAAAGGGTACCCGTACTTCAGCAGTAATCCTTGGTATTGAACCCCCCGATCGCTTTCCATTAGTTTATTACCGCGACAATTGTGCCGATATTCAAATCGACTTAGACCATATCGACGCAGTACCTTTTGAAGCCTTCAAAGCGGTTGTTTTTTCAGGCACCGCGTTTAGTAAAGATCCCAGTAGGACCGCAATGTTATACGCGTTGGAAAAATGCCGGAAATTGGGAATTACCACCCTGCTGGACTTGGATTTCAGGGCAGATCAGTGGAGCGATCCTCGGGCTTTTGGTATCGTTATCAGAGCCGCTTTGCCACTTTTCACCATCGTATTAGGCACCGAAGAGGAATTGTTGGCTACTTATCTGACAGACAAAAAACAATTGGAAATTAAGCATCAGCAGATATCGGCACCCGAAATCAGAGGCGATATCGATGCTGCGATAAAAGGTGTGCTGGAGTCAGGGGTACAGACCTTGGTCGTTAAGCGTGGGAAGGATGGAGCATCTTATTTCAAGCCTGGTGAAGGGGAGACCAAGGTTCCTGGTTTTCCGGTTGATGTGGTCAATGTGCTTGGGGCTGGAGACGCATTTTGCGCAGGATATACCTTTGGCCTGTTAAAAGGGTGGTCGCATTATCAGAGTGTTCGCATGGGCAATGCATGTGGGGCTATCATTGTGACCCGGGAAGGCTGTGCCAATTTTATGCCTACGTATGAGGAAGTAATAGAATTTGTGGAGGCAAGGGGTGGGTTCTGACGTACTCCAATTACGGTCTCCAAGGAAAATAAATGGATACACAATGAAACTGAAGAATTATCAAAATGGCGAATGGACTGAAAGTCATTCGGAGCAATACATGAATGTCGTAAATCCCGCAAACCAGGAGGTCCTTGCTCAGGTACCACTAGGAAGTGGGAAAGACGTAGATGATGCTGTCAAAGCAGCATTGGAAGGATTTCATGAATGGAGAAGAACCCCAGTTCACGAGCGAATTCAATACTTATTCAAGCTCAAGACCATCTTAGAGGAACATAGGGAAGAAATAGCTCAGACGATCACGCTGGAATCAGGAAAAACGATTGGTGAAGCAAGGGCAGAATTGGTGCGCGCCATCGAAAATGTGGAAAATGCCTGCGGTGCACCGGCGATGATGCAAGGGGAGTTTTCAGAAGATATAGCCCGGGGAATAGACGAATTTATGATTCGCCAGCCTGTAGGGATTTGCGCCTGTATAGCCCCGTTCAATTTTCCGGGAATGATCCCTTTTTGGTTTTTACCCTATGCAATAGCCTGCGGAAATGCATTTATTTTAAAGCCTTCCGAAAAAGTACCACTTACCATGGTGTTAGTTTTTCAGTTGTTGGAGAAACTCAACCTGCCCAAGGGAATTCTGTCTCTAGTCCATGGAGGAAAGGAAACAGTAGATGCGTTATT
>JBAYRB010000513.1:0-2906 GCA_041676905.1 Spirosomataceae bacterium | reverse complement strand
TAGAAGACTCCATTCGCGCCTGGTATCAATGGCCTCATTATAAAACCTTTGTTCCCGACCCACTTTCAGCAGACTGGAACTGGGGTGGAGAGACACCCATGTATATATACAGATCGGCGGAAGTTTATCTGCTGATGGCAGAGTCGTACTATTGGAAAGGAGATCCAGGAATGACAGCCCAAATGCTCAATGTGGTAAGGGATCGCGCAGGAGCAGATCCTCTGACAGCTGCCGATATCACGATCGGATCCATCGTAGATGAAAGAGCAAGGGAATTATACTTCGAGGAAAACCGCCATATCGAACTTACACGAATAGCGTTCATATACGCAAAAACAGGGAAGACTTGCGAATACTTTGGTACTACTTATAGCCTTGATCAGATTTCAGGTCCCGGGGGAACAGGTAGCAATGTTAAGCAGAAAGGATACAACTTCTACTATGACTGGGTGACGGAGAAGAGCAACTTCTATAATAAAGGTGTAAGTCATCGTTGGGCAGAATATAAAATGAGCGTTCATCATATTTTATGGCCTGTACCTGCATCCGCAATTAATGCAAATACGAAAGGCGTTATCAACCAGAACGTCGGTTACCCCGGAGCCGAAAATAATATCCCAACTGTCAAATTTTGATCACCTTGAACAAACATGAAATGAGAATAGTAGGAAAGGGAATTTATGGAATTCTCGCTACGGTGCTCCTTGTTTTTTCCGCCGAACTATATGGACAGAGTCGCAATGTAAATTACGACGAATCCAAGGTGCCCAACTATACATTACCGGAATTATTGGTGTCGGAGAAAGGAAAACCGATCCAATCGGTGAAGGACTGGGAGAAAATACGAAGACCCGAGTTGCTTCAGCTATTTGCAAAAGAAATGTATGGCAGCACACCGAAAGATAAAATCCAGGTTACTTACGAGTTCCTGGAGCGGGATAGGAAGGTCTATGACGGGAAGGCAATCAGGGAACAGGTCCGGTTTACCTTCTCAAATGGCGCAAAAAAGATAGAGGCGATTTTGCTATTGATTATCCCTACCAAACTAAAGAACGGAAAAGCCCCTTTCATTGTGGGTTACAATTTTAAGGGAAACCACAGTACCATGACCGACACACTGATACACTATTCGCCGGGTATGTTTTATGCAAAACCTCCCGATCATCCAGACTGGGTCAGGGGTTGTCAGTCGAATCGTTGGCCTTTTGAACTAATCATTGATCAGGGTTATGGAGTGGCTACCATGAACTATCACGATATTTTTCCTGACAAAGACGGAACGAAAGACCATAGCATCGTTTCACTTTTCAAAGGTTATGGAAAAGGGGAGCAGGCACAAGATGAATGGCAAGCCATTGGTGCTTGGGCGTGGGGATCTAGTCGGATATTGGACTATCTCTACACACGACCCTTCATTGACAAGGAGCAAATTGTTTTGATGGGACATTCCCGTCAGGGGAAAGCCGCATTGTGGGCAGGAGCTCAAGACGAACGTTTTAAGATCGTAATTTCAAATAACTCTGGAAGTGGTGGGGCAGCAATTTCCCGAAGAGCGTTTGGAGAGACTGTGAAGATAGTATCTAATATTAAACCCGCATGGTTTGCACCCGCATTTAACAAGTATCATGATAATGAACCAAATTTACCCTTTGATCAACATCAGTTGATTGCGCTCATGGCGCCACGCCCCGTTTATGTCGCTAGCGCCCAAGAGGATCTTTGGGCAGATCCGAAAGGGGAGTTTTTGGCAGCTTTTCACGCAGGACCAGTTTATAAGTTGTACAATTTGACAGCGATCGAAAGCCCTGAAATGCCGGCGGTCAATCAGCCTATCATGACCCATGTAGGTTATCATATCCGCACAGGCAAACACGATGTGACGGAATTTGACTGGAACCAATTTATAAAATTTGCGGATCTTCATTTCAAGAATAAAGGGAGATAATTAAAAGTCTCTGCTTTATAAATACGATTGTTCTACCAGAATAGGAGAGCAATCGTATTTTTATTTAAGTTGTTCTCACTCTTTGTAAAAACAAATATGTGTCAATTACCAAACAACAAAAGGCTTAACATGAGTGCTGGAATAAAATATACACATATTTATTCGCTTGTCTATCTCTTGTTTTGCTTAACTTTAGGACCAGTTGCTTTCAGCCAAACCCTCCAAATCGGATGGGCAACAACCGATATAACGCCTACACAGCCGGTTTTAATTCAGGGGCAGTTCCATGCCCGCTTGTCGGAAGGTGTGAAGGATCCGCTCACCGCAACTGCCTTGGCCATAGAATCCCAAAAGGGAGGACAGCCCGTTAGGGTGATTATGATAGGATTGGATCTAATTAGTGTGGCAGATGGCCTACGTGATAATTCCAACCTACGTAAAGAAGTTAGAGAACGAGTCGTAAAAGCCATACCCGAATTGAAACCTACCGATATTTCCCTGAATGCTACCCACACCCATACCGCTCCCGTCACCTCCCTACGTAGCGCCCAGGAAATCTATGGTGTTTCGCTGGAGGAAATCGCAGGTGGGAAAAAAGCGATAGAACCTAGAGAATATTATTATTTCGCAGCTGAAAAAATCGCGGAAGCAGCCATCAATGCCTGGAAAAATCGTAAACCCGGAGGGGTTAGCTATGGCCTGAGTAAAGCGGTGGTCGGTCATAATCGCCTGCAAGTCGACCAGGCCGGAAAGTCACTCATGTATGGCAATACTTCAAGACCCGAATTTAGCCATATCGAAGGCTATGAAGACCATAATCTGAACCTGATCTATACCTGGGATACCTCCCGCAAACTTACCGGCGTGGTGGTGAACATTGCTGTACCTTCGCAAGTAAGTGAACACCTCTACGAGATCTCAGCCGACTTTTGGAACGAAACCCGAGCCTTAATGCGGGAAG
>JBAYRB010000512.1:0-2908 GCA_041676905.1 Spirosomataceae bacterium | reverse complement strand
TATGTCTTCTGCCAAGAAGAACTACGCCGGATCAACTGCCTGGCATAATGGCGTGCGAAATCGTCTTGTTCTATCCTGGTCAGACAAAATCACCGAAAGCGGGGAAAAGGTGCGAACACTCTCGCACGAAAAGGCCAACTATTCAGGAGCCGCAACACCAATTCTTCTGGAATGGCAAAACGGTTGTCTGTTGCCAATAGGAGAAGAGGTAGTCGAAAGTGTTCTTGATAATCTGGTAATCGAAGCCATAAAAGATGCCATAAAGAAAGGACACCCACTTTCTCGGACTCCACAATCTCCTCTATATGTTGGCAAGCTCAAAACAATACGTGACCATAATGGCAGACCAATCAGTTCAAAACTTATTATGTCGTCGGTCGATGCCATGCTTCGAGATGGCGTGTTGATCGAGCGGAAGGGGCTGAAAGGTGATCGAGATGACCGTAAAAACGGGCTGTTCATGGCAGAGGACGATGAACCGGCTGAAGAAGCACCTTTCGATTGATTGGTAGTTGCCAAAGAGAGAACAGAGGCCCGTCTTAGGACGGGCTTTTTCTTTGGGGAGATTGTGGGGAGGTCATTGAAAAAGTGGGGAGGTTGGTTGGGGAGGTCTATTTATTTGTTTTGTTGAATTAGGCAATCAAAGCGGGTTTTTGTAGGGTAGGTGTCCTTTATTATTGGTAGCGGGGAGGTTGTGTTTTTTAGTTGATAATTTTATACCCCTCAAAGTCGCTATTCATGCGGGTGGGGAGTTATTGGAGGAACGTTGGGGATGTTAGGGGGCATATATTATATATATATATGCCCCCCTAACTATCATCACCCTAACGTTCCTTTTCCACTTTTCAGCGTTTTCGGGTTTTTAGGAAAAAGAAACCTTTGGCAAAAAAGATATAAAATAACGTGGCGCGACCGGCGCAGCGTTTTGTGGGTTGTGGAATAGTATATGGGGTTTTAGCAATGCTGGCCACGAGCGGACTTCATCGGGCGCAAAACGTCGATAAATGGTGGTTTGGATAGTATATAAGAGGGTTCTCTGAAATACGCGCAAAAAAGAAGCCTCTCATTTCTGAGAGGCATAAGTTATGGCGAAGAGATTCAAAACGTCAGGAAGGGTCGTTTCCGCTCAAGAGAGAAGGTCTTCTGTGGTTTGTTCAATTTGATTGTCGAGGGCAGACAAACATGGCCCGTCGGGATAGAGTTCCGGGTGTTGCCGGCGGTATTCGTGAATGGCCTGTTCAAGTAGAACGTAAAGGGCGTTCTGAAGGTGTGGTCTGTGTGTCTCTTTCATAAATTGCTGAATGGCCAATTTCATAACTTGCCAACGCGTCCTGAAGTTCTCGGCTTTACTGGCGTTGTAAGGGCTGCACTGAACGCAGCGAACCAGCGAATAGGCATACTGTTCTTCTTTGGTTCTTGGGCCTTTTCTTGGGCGGCCTGGGCCAGCGCGTTCGGGTTTTTCGTTGGTAGTGAAGCGTTCCTTTTTCATAGTTAACCTCTTTTTGTGTAAAATGTTCACGCTAGTAATAGTATAACACAGTGTCGGGTATTTTACAAATAAAAAAGCACCCTGGAGGTCGGGTGCAGTTGTGAAGCGGGATTGGGATTAGTCGAGTAATGCTGGTTTTTTCTTGTGGTGTGATTTTTTCACTTCTGGTTTGTTGGGTTCCGCGGCGGGGAGATTTGTGGTTTGTGTTTTATTGTTGGCATCGAGCAAAGGTTTTGCGGCGGGGAGATTCGCGGGTTGCTTGCGGCGGGCGACGAGATCGAAAAACCGGGGATCTGAAATGGTGCGGCGAAGAGATTCGTCTTCGGCAAAGTTCCAGAGTTCCATCGTTCTTGTTGGATCGCCAGCCCACTTTGCTATTTTTTCGCCCTGGTCGACCACTAAGAATAGTTCGCCTGGTTGAAGGCCAGTTGTTAATCCAAGCGAATTAGGTTTGATCCGGTCGCCAATAAGGAAGACTGGCTGTGCTAACATCTGGTTTTCTTGGGCAAGTAGTTTGCCATTGCGTTCGTCGAGAGTTAGATTTTCTTTTGTCATTGTTTGGTACCTCCATTGGTATGATGGTAGTATAACATAGTTGAGATCGAGCAGGCAAAAAAATTCCCTTAGCCTGTTAAGCTAAGGGAAGTTTGTTATTTGCTTTGGTCGAGATATTTTCTAATTTCCTCCTCCGCAAGTTTTATCTTGCGGTAAATTTCGAGGAGCCTGGTATAGGTTTCTTTATCCATTGTTTACCTCTCAAACATTGATTTTGATATTTCACTCAGAATCAGTTTACGTAATTTTGTAGCTCCGGCGGTATTGCTATATCCTTGAACCTTGAAAACAATACCGTTAAGCAGATTTTGCGCAAGGTATACTTGCTCTTCGGCTAATTCCAGCCGCCGTTCCAGGTCTGCAATTACCCGCGAGGTATCCGACTCCCCGGCAACTATTTTGCTGTAAAATCTTATAGCGTTCTCATCTTCGCAGTGATACTTGAAAAACTCGTCTGGTGTAACATTGCTATTAATATACTTAGTCATTGTTAATCCTCACAAAATTTAAAGATGTTAAAGGCATTGTCGGCCATGTTCAGGAGTTCATCAGTCATAACACCCCGCGATTTTGTCCCGTTCTGATATACTCTGATAAACGTATTACCAGGGTATAATTCGACTGCAGCAATACCAGTTATTAAAACCTGCACGCCTGAAGGGCACATTACCAGTTTCTGGCCCGGTTTAATTTTTTTGATTCGATCAGATAGCTTCATTTGGCGGACTCCCTTAGTTTTTCCTAGTTTACGGCCTGTGCTAACACGTCGCACTGTTTACGATTGATAAACCCGAGTCTATGCAATGTCCAGACGATATTGTAATTCGTGGCGAACAACATGTTCATACCACAACCACCAACCCG
>JBAYRB010000511.1:0-2923 GCA_041676905.1 Spirosomataceae bacterium | reverse complement strand
GTCCCATGTATCCGTGCATGATCAGTACATTCCCGCTCCCGTTCAATTTTTCGGCAATATAGCGCATGGCGATCCGCCCTGCTTCTACGTCATCTGAACCCACGAAAGCATCGGGAACTGCGTTTGTTTCTGAATTCACATTCACGATCGGAATGCCGGCTGCCTTTGCTTTTTCAACGGCAGGCGAACTCGCTTCCACTTCGCAGGGGTTCAAGATGATGGCATCAACTTTTTGTGCGATAAAGCTTTCAACTTGCTCGACCTGCTTGAGTGCCGATCGCTCGGCGTCTACGAGGATAAGCCTTACCCCGTGCTCATTTGCTTTTTTTTCAATCTCGTCAGCTACATTTACGACAAACTCGTTTTGCAAACTCAACATCGTAACACCGATGACCGGACCGTCGCCAGAATGGGAACCACCGCAACTCCAAAGCAATCCGGCAAGGAAGAAAAGAGAGATCGATTTTTTAAGCATAGGGTTATGAATCTGAAGAGTTAATGAATGAGTTCCCTGGCACCCTCACTAGGCAGGCAACCTGGGCTAAGGCCTCACAAAATTAAGAGATATTAGGCCGATTTAATTTAAAAGATGAAAATTATGAGCTATTGTTCTTATGAATCCTTGTTTAAGCTATCCAATACCACAGCGCTAACGATGATAAATCCTTTTATCACCAGTTGATAATAGGACGATACGTTCATTAGGTCGAGTCCATTGCTGATGACACCGATGATCAATGCGCCGAACAGGGTACCGACGATGGTACCGGTCCCACCTGAAGTGCTAGCCCCACCGATAATCGCAGCGGCAATGGCATCCAGTTCAAAGCCAATTCCTGCATTAGGTTGTCCGGTCGTGATCCGTGAGGTCAGCAATATACCCGCTAAGCCAGCTAGTCCTCCGCACAGGGTGTACACTAACATTTTTACTTTTCCCACATTAATACCGGACGCTTTGGCGGCTAATTCGTTTCCTCCAACGGCGTACATATAGCGCCCCCAGGTGGTTTTGTGAAGCAATAAGCCGCAGGCGACAAAGGTGATGATCAGTATAATAATGGGAAAGGGAATTCCCGCTATTTGGCCGCCACCGATAAAATTAAAGCTATCCGACAAATTAGATACCGGGCGTCCTTTACTAAAAATCAGCGCTAAACCCCGGGCAATGGTCATGGTTGCCAGGGTAACGATAAATGGAGGAACTTTACTTTTGGTAATGACCAGTCCGTTAAAAGCTCCCACGAGTAGACCCGTACCAATGCCAGCTGCAATGGGTACTACCAGGGGATACGAGTCGGGATGGGCTAATAGCGCTGCGACTATTCCTGAAACCGCTAAAACCGATCCGAGTGACAAGTCGATTCCGCCTGTGATGATAACGAATGTGACACCAAAAGCGAGAAGTGTATTGATGGAGACTTGCGTAAGAATGACCCGCATATTGGACAGGGTCAAAAATGAGGGGTGTAAAACAGCCATCAACATGCAGATCAGAACAAAGGCGATGATAATACCATATTGTCCTAGATTTGCGAATTTGATATTCTTCATAGATCCGTAATGAATTAGCGGGGTACGGCGTGATACATTATTTTCTCAGGTGAAATCTGACTTCGGTTGAGGAGGGCGGTCTGTTTCCCTTGGGAAAGAACTAAAACTCGATCGCAAAGTCCCGTAATTTCGGGAAGTTCTGAAGAGATCAGAATTACCCCTAGACCCTCACAAGCCAATTGCCGAATCAACTGATATACTTCAATTTTGGCACCGATGTCGATACCGCGCGTGGGTTCGTCCAAGATAATTACTTTTGGTTTGGCCATTAGTACTTTCGCAATAGCAACTTTTTGTTGGTTTCCACCACTTAAGGTTTCTACGCGTTGGTCGAGGCTACTCGCTTTGATACGGAGTTGTTGAGCGAGTTTTGTAACTGCTTTTTTCTCGTTTTTCTCGTTTACAAAGCCATAAGTGGAATAACGGCCTATACTCGACAGGGAAATGTTTTTCAGAATAGACAATTGTGTGATCAATCCTAGTGTTTTCCGGTCCTCGCTGACATAGCCTATTCCTTTTTTTAAAGCGGTTTGCGGAGAATCGGGTAAGAGTGGTTCACCATGCAGCCAGACCTCACCTGAATCAGCTCGGTCTAAACCGTAAAGGACTCGGGCTAATTCGGTGCGTCCAGCACCTACCAAACCGGAAATGCCGAGTATTTCACCGGCATGTAGATCGAAAGTGATATTATCAAATGCGGGTTTACGCGTTAATTTCCGTACGGTGTAAATGATAGCCCCTTTTTCCGCTGAATTGTCTGGAAAAATGTCGTTCAGTTTTCTTCCCACCATGGCCGTAATGAGCGAGGATGTATCAAATGCGTCAGCGGGTTTGCTTTCGATATATCTTCCGTCTCTAAACACTGTTATGGTATCGGCAATACGGAAAATCTCCTCCATTTTATGGGAGATATAAATGATACTGACGCCTTTACTTTGCAAGTCGCGGATGGTTTCGAACAAGCGATCCGCTTCTCGGTCGGAGAGGGCTGAAGTAGGCTCATCCATGATGATCACTTTGGCATCGTTGGACAAGGCTTTTGCCATTTCGACCATTTGCATTTCGGCCACACTCAACGATTTCATTTTCGCTGAGGGGGAGATATCGATCCCCAACTTATTTAGCCATTTTTCGGCCTCCTGTTGATTTTTATTTTCGTCTAACCACCTTTTCCCAAAACGAGTATGTTCTTTACCGAGGAAAAGATTTTGCGCAACGGTCAGTTCGGGTACTGACAGAAGTTCCTGGTGAATCATCGAAATCCCTTTTTGCAGGGACGCTTGTACCGAAGTAGGCTTATAGGGACTACCTTCAAAGAAAATCTCTCCTGAGTCGGGTTTTTCAAGACCGGCGAGTATTTTCATAAAGGTCG
>JBAYRB010000510.1:0-2927 GCA_041676905.1 Spirosomataceae bacterium | reverse complement strand
TATTAAGAATCGTGCATAGCTGACTTTTTGAAAGTCAAACCACACACAAATCGTTAGCGATCATTTATTCCGTCTCCTGGCGCTGAGAAAATACTTCCAACTCGCTTATCAACTTCCGTTGGATGGCTTCTGTAAAAAAATCAGCCACGTTCTTGCCCAACTTGCCCGCCGGTGGAATGTACCGTATGGATACGGAAACCCTTGTTCCCCCATTTTCTGCATCGGTAAAATTCACCTCACCGGCATTGCCGATATCGGAACCTTCAATCGACTTCCAGCTAATTTTTTCGCCAGGACGTAGGTCGATCATTTCAGCGGTCCAGTGAATTTTAATGGGCGTATTCGGAACGACCAGCGTCCAGTCGGAATGCGTCTGATCGGTGACCTCGACTTTTTTCAAATGAGGAAAAAGTTCGGGCAAAGTTTGAAGGCTTTTCCACTGCTCAAATACTTCCCAGCGGGGTTTATCCACTGTGATATCAGCGCTCAATTCGAGAGGACTAAAATCTTCTTTATCCGCCGTGTTTCTTCCTATTAAATTATTAATCATGCAATAGCCGGTAATTCCTCTTTTTACAAGGTAGACTCCAAAAGGCAAAACGGCTAATTTATACCAATGGCCATTTTTAGTTACATCTTTTTCACGCGACAAATAAGCGCCATAAACGGTGGCCGCAGCACCGACCACAAATGAGATCACCCTTTCGGATTTACTTATATTGAGATAACTATAATTCGATGGATCTAAAACGATCTCTTTGTCCTGGTCGGACACCCCCATGAGGTTCTTGGAAGTTTTCATAAGTTGATTTGGTTATGGTATGAACAGTTAATTAATAATAGTGTGCAAATGACGTATTTCATTCGCCCCCTGGAAGGTGACGAAACGATGCAAAATATTGGTATTTAAAGAACTTAAAACCCTGAGGATTCAGACTTTATCAGTTGCCGACTCATCCTCTACTTCTCGGCGAACGATTAACACTGCGTGTTCGTTAGGTGCAATCGCCGTGCCATCGGACTTGGCATAAACTTTTGTAAACTCAGCACCGAAATAAAGTATGATGGACGAATAGTAAACCCAGGTCAATAGTATTACGATGGATGCGGATGCTCCGTAAGTAGCGCCTAGATCAGCTCTACCTAAATAAAAACTGATGGCTAATTTCCCGATTGCAAACAAAATGGTCGTAAAAATGGCACCTACTAAACACTCTTTCCAGCGTAAATGTCCATCGGGAAGTACTTTGAAAATAATCGTAAACAAAGCTGTAATGATGGTCAAAACCGCCAACGTGTTAATTCCCGACAATAATAGCACTGAGAAATCGGGAAAATAGTGTTCCAAACGATCGCTCAGGAGATCCACTAGCGTATTAATTCCCAACGAAACGATCAGTAAAAAACCCAGGGTTATAATTAGGGAAAACGACAACAGCCTATTTTTCAAATACCCCAGCCAACTCTTCTTAGGTTTGGCTTTTATAGACCAGATGTAGTTGATAGAATCTTGAATTTCGGCAAAAACTCCGGTCGCTCCTATCAGCAATGTAATTCCCCCAATGATTGCTGCCGTAGTCGAGCGATCCGATATCATTCGGTTTTGCGTCAATTCATGCAATTGTTCAGCTGCTTGATTCCCTACTAAACCTCTGATCTGGGCGAACAACTCTCCCTCAAAGGCTTCATCGCCCAAAACAATGGATACCATCGAGATGATCAGCAGAAGCATGGGGGCCAACGAAAATGTCGTATAATAAGAAAGAGCTGCACTCAATTTCAGGGCTTTATCATCCATGAACCCGATGGCACTTTCTTTTAATAAGGAGAAAAAAAATTTAACCCGACGAAGTATCATTTTCCTGGCTGTTCGCTAATTCGATATCATAACGGCGCAGTCCGGAAGAAGCAGGACCGGTTAATAAAGTGCCGTCGCAAGCAAAACGACTTCCATGGCATGGACAATCCCACGACTTTTCGGTTGTATTCCAATTTACTTTACATCCTAAATGTGGACAAATTGGATCCACTACGTAAAGCTCCCGGCTCTCAGACCTATAAACGGCCAATGACTCTCCTTCCCATTCCACAATCTTCCCTTCTCCGGGAGCTAATTCCGACCAAAACTCCAGCTTTTCGTCCTTAAATAAGCCGCCGATCAACTTTGTCAATACATCTACATTCTCTGTAAACAGGTTTTTCGCAGAAGCTATGGGGTTTAACCGGCCTGGATCGAAAACATCTTCATATTCCGATTTCCCATTCTTAATCAGATCGCTAATAATTAAGGCGGAAAGAGTTCCAAAAGTATACCCATTGCCACTAAAACCGGTGGCTAAATAAGTTTCATCCCGACCGGGAAATTTACCAATATAAGGGAGTCCGTCGGCCGGCTCATAGTACTGTGACGACCAACGATACGCGATTTTATCAATAGAAAAATAATTCCGAACAAACGCTTCCAATTCCGTGAAGATATAATCGGTATTTTCCTGATGCCCTGTTTTATGATCGAAACCACCTGCAATGACATAGTCTTGTCCGCCAATACGTTGGGTTCTAAAATAATTGTAGGGATCTTTCATATCGTACACGAGCCCATCAGGATAGCTTCCATCGGCTAGGGTGAAGGCTATCGCATAACTCCGATAAGGAGCACATAGAACAGAATATTGATTGACTCCTGGTGGAATATGGGTTGCATAAATCAATCGGGATGCCCGAAGGGTGCCCCTTTCCGTATTCGCAATATGGGTTTCCTGTTCCCTAGATACTTCGCTAATTCTACAATTTTCAACGATCAAACCACCAGATTCTTCAAATAACTCCGCCAAACCGGATATATAGGCACCGGCATCAATTTGCCCCTGGTCATCAAAGCAACAAGCGGCACGCAACGGTAAATTGATCGGTGAAGTGAGTACTTT
>JBAYRB010000509.1:0-2929 GCA_041676905.1 Spirosomataceae bacterium | reverse complement strand
TTCATAGCGACAGGTTTAAGGCTGTTCTTTATACCAATGTGATTTTTGTTGATTACTCCACCCCACACCTGTCCAAAATAAATCCTGAGATACCATATAAGAGGGAGACTCCCACCTGAAAGTGTAAGGTTTTAGTTGCAAATAAAAATCTAAGATTCTCCCGATGGTAGAAAATCAATTTTCAGTCAAATGCACAGTCTGATCCCCCGAGATAAATTCAATCGCTTAGGATCAAAACACGCTTCGGATAAGCATCAAAAGGGGATTAACTCCGGGGCGCGTTGTCATGGACCCATCTAGTTGCCATGTTATTCTGTCACATCGGAGGAGCAGCTTCCGTCGGGGATTTCAGTAACGGACTCACCAGTACGACGGACAATTTATCTCATCTCGGAGTGAATCGGGTTCCGTGCAAGTCTAGCTTGTTGTATATTAATAAAAATCGGATTCCGAAATCATACAAATCGGTAAATTTTATGCTCTTGAAGCATTTAAGTGGGTCTCAAAAATTTCCCAGATCAGGTCTTGCCAAGCCAAAAGTGAAATTTTTTTAGCCAGCGCCAGCATAATTCCTCTCTGTTTGAAAGTATTTGATTGGGCTTTTTTCGAAGTCAAAACGGAGCGGTAAAGCTGCATACAGTGCTTGCCTACAACGGTATGCTACCCGTATTCGTCAAGCTGACTGGTGCTAAAACACATGAAGTTAAAGTGGCCAGTGAGATGAGTATTCCAAAAGGAAGCACTATCGTGGTGGATCGTGGCTACCCGGGTTTTGCTTGCCTAAAAGTTTTGGACAGCAAAGGGTGTTTCTTTATGACCCGGGCTTTACTTTGTTGTAATTATAAAAGCTCCAAAAGCTAAATTTTCGTATTGTGACAATAGTGGCGAATCCCATCGCTCAAACGAAATCGATGATATACAATCCGAGCAATGTCGGGGAAGTTTATCATAGTTGACGGGAGTGACAAGTTCGTTATTTACAATAAAAGGGACCATATGATCCCACAAAGCTATCGGAAGGAGGCGGTCTCTATAATGAGAGTACACATATTGATGAAATGAAACACCCGGTGATTCAAATAAGTCTATCCCAGAAACGGAATATTTAAAACCAACTTTGGTCAACTTCTCTTGATCTCGGGAAATCCATTGACGAACAATTCGCAGGCTGTCGGGCAAAACAATATTTTTGTTTTTACTCTGGATCAAAATTCCGTCCACAACCAAGTGAGCCGTCTTCTGACGATATGTAGATTTTATATCGAAGCCATTCGTCGGTACCGAAGTAGATAAATTACCCTTCTCTAGGCCTTTAAGTTTAAATTGTTCCTCACCTTTGATAGGACTATTTTGACCGCTGCAAACTCCAGATAGAGCCAGTAGAACCAATAGACTCAATTTGAAGAACCCATTCTTCTGTATTGCGCTTTTATAGGCTGCCATAATATTACAGTTTATTATTTGAGTCCAAGTTTTAGCTACCTGCTGGGCTTGGAGAACGTAGTAAAAGCAATTTAGGGGTAAATGCTGAAAATTCCTATTCTTTATGGGCTGGCTTTTGCCCCTTTTAGACTCATAGTGAACAACATAGTTCTTCATAAAATGAAATTACCCATACTTTTACTAGGGCGCCATGTTGAGTCGTCAATCCATATTTTATTCGAATAACTACACCATTTATGATCGTTTTAGAGTGTCCGAACCCTATTTAAGCAAAGCTCAACACAGCAGGCGTAGGCACCATAGAAAATTAAGTTCTTTGCGCGAATGCAAATCCCCCATTCGGATTTTACTTCAAAATAATATAATATTGTTACAACTTTGTAGGTAGATAGTAGACACGCTGCATGCACTTGGCTAACGAGACAGTTGGGACTGATCAAGAACTATGGAACTCTTTTCGGAAGGGTGAGGAGCAGGCTTTTGCCCAAATTGCCCGCCAATATTACCCCGGTTTGTTTAGCTATGGCGCCAAATTTAGTCGCGACAGAGAGTTCGTAAATGACTGTGTACAAGACCTGTTTCTTGAACTGTGGTCAAAGCGGGAATCGATCGGTGATACCCAATTTGTAAAATTCTACTTATTTAAATCGCTACGTCGCAAAATCCATCGCGAAAGTATACGTCGCAACCGCTTGGGAGAAGAACAAGTGCTAGAATGGGACTACGAAATTTTATTTGATGAGTCTTTCGAACAGCAATTGATCACCCTCGAGACGAATGAACAACGGTTAAAAGCCCTCAACCAACAGTTAGAATCGCTTTCAAAACGACAACAAGAAGCGATCTATCTAAAATTCTTCGAAAATCTGGATAATAATTCCATCGCTGAAGTCATGAATATCACGCCACAAGCCGTGGCCAACCTCATTTACAGAAGTATCCGAGATCTAAAAGAAAGGCTATAAAAGTAGCCTGAGCCCGATTTCTTTTTACGATACTTATTCTCCTCATTAGTTTCCGAAGATCCTAAGCCCCTCCAACTTTTAATATTCCCCAAAAAAAAATAAAATTTTTGGTTATGAGGTGTTTTGGCCTGCCTATATATAAGTAGGAAGCATTAGTTAGATGAAAAAATACACAAAGTACCTGATAGAGGATTTCGTTTTGGATGCTGATTTCCAGGACTGGGTGCGGCATCCAACCCTGGAGAAAAATCAAAAATGGGAGGAATATAAAATCCAAAATCCGGGTCAGGCTGATGATATAGAGAAAGCTCGACTTGTTTTAGCAAGTACTTTTTCGCGCTTTAACACGCCCATGTCCGAAGCGGAACTGGAGACGGCGATCGCTACCATGCTTCAGAAAATTCGTGGAGAAGCGATCGAAAGTTACGAGGAGGTTGACGAAGAAACTGTACAACGTTTTTTCCCTATCCTCCGTTGGTTAAGTGCTGCTATTCTCATTTGTATAGTAGGGTGGTCAATCG
>JBAYRB010000508.1:0-2929 GCA_041676905.1 Spirosomataceae bacterium | reverse complement strand
CTTCAAAATGATATTGATGATCCCCACCTCTCCTTCTGCATCGTAGCGTGACGACGGGTTGGTAATAATTTCAATCCGATCAATCATATTCCCCTGAAGTAACCTAAGTGCATCGGGGCTGCCAATTCCCGTCAATCCGGACGGACGACCATCGATCAAAATTCGAACGTTTTCACTGCCCCTTAAACTTACCACACCTTCGGGATCGACTGAAACAGAGGGCACATTATTCAATATGTCAACAGCCGAACCCCCTATACTTGCAAGGTCTGTACCCACATTAAAAACCCTTTTGTCGAGTTCGAGTTGCATTTGACTTTTTTCGCCCTGTACCACCACCTCTTGTAAGGTTGTAACATCCGGAACAAGGCGTACACGCCCCAGATCGACTAGCGTATTGCCCACTGTTATCCCCGATACGACTCTTTCTTTAAACGAAACGACCGTCACTCTAATCAGGTAATTTCCGCTGGAAAGTGGGATATTGAACGCTCCATTCTCGTCTGCAGGCCGACCGGTGACATGGGTAGAATCGGGTAATTGAAATACCGCCACATTACCGAAGGGAACCACTTCACCGTTTTCATCCACAATGACCCCTTTTATTCCCCCATTTTGGGCGAGGGCAGTAGCCATGGAAAAAACTAAAATCAATATAATAGATGAAATCGTTCTCATAATAGAATTTCTGAAGTTCCGACCGAGGTCGATGATGAAAAGGTGGAGATGAATAGTCCGAGATAGACTAGACTGAAATTGAATCACGAGATTCTAAACCTTAAGTAGTTGATCGCTAAGCCCTAAAGTTAGCTACTTTATATCCCTCACCCTCTAACTGTTAACATTTGTTATGAAAAGTACGATCCTCAATTTCTCACATCCGCCCCAATAATTCCGTAAATACTCCAGAATTCGTAAATTCATCCTGAAATATTCAGGGGATTAATTGACTTTTTCCGTCATTAATTGAAAAGGCGACACTTAATCGCCTTTGATTGCCCTTTTGCCAGATAATTTTTGATGTATGGCTTACGCAAACGATGTGGAATTTACGGATGAAGTACTCTGGATTTCGTTCAAAAACGGGGATCGAAATGCGTTTGAAGTACTATTGAAAAGATACTATGCGGTACTTTTCCGGTATTCGTCAAGATTTACGAAGAATCGGGCAATGGTTGAGGATTGCATCCAGGATGTGTTTATCTACATTTGGGAGCACCGGATGTCGCTCAGCACCCCCCCGAGCGTGAAATTCTATCTTTTAAAATCGGTACGGAATCGGATGTTTCTTGATTTAAAGGAAGCAAACCGTGTGGTTGAGCACAATCCCGACACCTCTTTTGAGGAGGACATTGAGAAACATTTGATCCGGGAAGAAATCCAGGTCCTAAACAAAACCCGTCTGTCTTCCCTATTAAATTTGCTTCCTGCTCGGCAACGGGAAGCGCTGTTCCTAAAATATTTCGAAGGGCTTTCAGTCGATGAGATTGGTGAAATCATGGGGGTTAACCGCCAGAGTGCCGCCAATTTTCTCTACAGAGCGTTGACGACATTGCGGGAAAACTGGGTTGAAAAAGCATTTACACTGTTGTTTTGTAACGCTATGATGGGGTGATTAAAAGGACCTTGTGATTTTATTTACCCATCTTAGAGTATATTCCCGGTGGTCACCCCTAATTATAGAAAACATTTTCGATTCAAATGATTCATTTCGAAAACGAAGATATCGAGCAGTTTCTGGCGGATCCTCAATTCAGGGATTGGGTTGAAAAACCAACCCGTGCATTGGAGGCTTATTGGCAAGAATGGATTAATCAAAATGCCGACAAAAAGGACAAGCTCCTCCTTGCACGGGAAATCCTCCTCCAATTGCAAGCCGAAAGTTTGCCCTTGGATGAGGAAAAAGAGAAAGAAAATATCGGCAAAATCTTGCAAATCGTTGCCCCCAGAAAACGTGTTTTTCCCTATACCCGGCTAGCAGCAGCCTGTGTCCTGATCGGCCTATGTGCTTTTTTGGTGACGCACTTTTCAAATCGTTCATTAACGCCCAAACCTACTGCAGTTTCAAACGATCAGCACGAAACTATTTTCAGCAATTCCGGCCAACAAGAACAAATTGTCACTTTGGATGACGGAAGTACAGTTTTATTACACCCGAACAGTCAACTTACCGTACTATTTTCAGATAGTATGCGCGCTGTTTTTTTGACCGGTGAAGCCTATTTCGAAATTGCAAAAAATCCGGACCTTCCCTTTGAAGTGAAAACGCGCCATATCACAACCCGTGTGATTGGTACCAGCTTTAGAGTGCGGGATAATGCTAAAGAGACGCCGATGGTGCGCGTCAATACGGGTAAGGTGACGGTAACTTTAAATCCTGACACAGAACCGGCCCTTGTTGGCGCACAACCCCAAGAGCCTATTATTTTATCTCCCCAGGAAATGGTGATGGTCGAGAATTCCATGTTGACGGTCTTATCGCCAGACGTACACAAAAGCCCTGTCGAACTCATTCCTGCTGAAATGTTTGAGCACGTTTATAAAAGAACACCCGTTGAAGAAGTTTTCGAAACACTAGAACACATCTATAAAGTAAAAATTGTTTACGACCGCGACAAACTAAGTGACTGTAGCCTCACCGCCAAATTGGGCGATGAACCACTGGTGGAGAAACTTCGCATGATTTGTTTGGGTCTTAACCTCAACTTCGAACAGAAAGACGCTGATTTCTATATCATTACAGGAGAAGGCTGCCATTGATTTAAATTAAATCTTCCGTTACCGCATCAACTTTCGGGGGCTCTTGACTCCCCCGAGAAGGTATATATTCACCGGTGTTTTCGAAAACCGTCTCTATTTAAATCTACTGATAATCAACGTCTTGAAAACCAAAATCTATTTCTTGTAAAAAAACTCAAAGAACTTAGAG
>JBAYRB010000507.1:0-2931 GCA_041676905.1 Spirosomataceae bacterium | reverse complement strand
TTCAAGAGACCAATTCTACCGTAGGGATAAGTTTATACCTGCACTTACCTTTTTGTGAGCGATTGTGCACCTATTGTGGTTGTAATACGCGCATCACCATTAATCATGCGGTTGAAAGGGTCTACATGAATGCTATCCATAAAGAATGGAATCGCTATTTGACTCTTTTCAATGAGAAACCACGGATTAAAGAAATCCATTTAGGGGGAGGAACACCCACCTTTTTCAGTCCGGAAAACCTGGGCGAAATGCTACGGGATATTTTGAAAGACGCTGTCGTGGCACCTGATCCGGAATTCAGTTTTGAAGCGCATCCCGGCAATACGACGATCGAGCATTTACGGGTTTTGTACGAATTGGGTTTCAGGCGATTAAGTATCGGGGTGCAGGACTTTGATCCTGAGGTGCTCCATATTATAAACCGTTTTCAGACCTACGAGGACGTCGTGAGCCTGACTGAAAATGCCCGGCAAATGGGATATAAGTCGGTTAATTTTGATCTCGTATACGGACTTCCGCTCCAGAAACAAGATCGTTTTATGGATACTGTGAAGAAAGTAACCCAACTTCAACCTGATCGTATTGCCCTCTACAGCTACGCTCATGTTCCTTGGGTAAAACCAGGACAGCGTAAGTTTTCAGAAGTGGATCTTCCTGCCCGCGAGGAAAAATTAATGCTCTATCAAGGTGCGCTGGATTGGTTTACCAAAAATGGGTACCAAAGTATTGGGATGGATCATTTTGCCCTTCCTGAAGATGAGCTAAGTCAAGCGGCACGTAATGGCACCCTTCATCGGAATTTTATGGGTTATACCGTTAGCCGGACAAAGTTATTGATCGGAATGGGTACCTCTGCCATTAGTGATGCCGGAACGGGTTATGTACAAAACCAGAAAGTTGTTGAAACCTATTATAAAGCCTTAAATGAAAGAGAGTTCCCCTTCTTTAAAGGGCATAAGTTGACCAAGACCGACCAGGCTATTCGGCGACATATTCTCCAGTTAATGTGTAGTATGAAGACCAGCTGGGACGATGAAGACGAGGGGGGGGCGTTTATCTATGAAGGCTTGGAAAGACTTAGAGAACTGGAAAAGGATGGTTTGGTGGTGATTAAGCCCTACGAATTATGGGTGACCGACTTGGGTCAGTTATTCTTGAGAAACATCTGCATGGCCTTAGACCCCAGGATATGGTCAGAAGTGTCTCAGGATCAGCGGTTCAGTAAAGCCCTATGACCCGATATATTGATTTACAATGGGTCCAAAATTTGGAAAAAAGAGGGAGGAATACGATTTAACGGTAGTAAAGAAATGACAGTTAACAAAAAAAAAGCTGCATTTCGGTTGGCTGTGAAATCAACTAGTTATAAGTTTGGTATGCTAAGTAATTTTTTAAAGCAAGCCGAAGCTTTGACTGGTCACATCGAAATGCTGGATTCCCTCTTTAGACATGCAACGGAGGGGATAGTCGTGGTTAATGCAGCCGGGGAAATCGCCATGGTCAATCCTCGAGCCCTTAATCTATTTGGTTATGAAATGGTAGAGGAGCTGATTGGGAAAAGCATTGACATCCTCATTCCCCGACGGCTCGTCGACAAGCACCAAGACCACCGTAAGAGTTTTATGAAAACTCCCTCTGCCCGTAAAATGGGAGTTGGGAGGGATTTGCTCGGGGTCAAAAAGGACGGGACCGAATTTCCGGTAGAGGTCAGTTTGAGTCCCTTTTCGACCAGTGAAGGTCAATTCGTGGTCAGTTTCATTATCGATATCACCGAGCGGAAAAAGCATGAACAAGCCTTGATGGAGGCTAACGATGCGATTGTGCGGTTAAATGCCGAATTGGAAGCCCGCGTAGAACTACGTACCAAAGAACTGGAACAAGCCTTAGCCGAACTCAGTGAGTCTAAATCAGATGTACTCCGGGCACTAGAGAGTGAACGAAAGTTGAATGAATTAAAATCACAGTTCGTCACCATTGCCTCCCATGAATTTAGAACCCCCTTGGCAACGATGATGTCGTCGGTGTCGCTAATAAGTAGATATAAACTCACTGAAGATGATGAAAAAAGGCAGAAGCATGTTCGGAGAATTAAATCGGCCATTAACAATTTGACCGAAATCCTCAATGATTTTCTCTCCCTCGGGAAACTGGAGGAAGGCTTATTGACAGCGGTTCCGATCCGATTCAACCTCGTGGATTTTTGTCGAGAATTAATGGAAGAACTCAAAGGGGTATGTGCTCCTGGGCAATCGATTCTCTACACTCATGAGGGGGATGAACAGGTTTGGGCTGACAATCAATTGTTGAAAAACGTCATCATCAATGTGATTTCGAATGGAATAAAATATTCTCACAAAGATATACGCTTCCTAACCCGCGTTAAAGACGGCCGAATCTATATTGAAGTACAGGATTATGGTATCGGTATTCCAGCCGCGGATTTACCTCATATTTTCAATCGATTTTTCCGGGCAAACAATAGCGGAAATGTCCAGGGTACTGGGCTTGGTTTGAACATCGTAAAAAGGTATCTTGAGTTAATGAATGGGGACGTGCGCGTGGAAAGCCAAGAAGGGGAAGGTACGACTTTCTTTATCGAACTCCCTATCGCGTCGGTACACAGTTTTGAATAATCGTCATGGAAAAGAAAATATTATTGATTGAAGATAATGCGGATGTTCGGGAGAATACCCAGGAAATTCTAGAGCTATCCGGCTATAAGGTAATATCGGCTGAAAACGGAAGGGTGGGCGCTGCTCTTGCTCAAACGGAATTACCCGATCTGATTATCTGTGATATCATGATGCCCGAATTGGATGGATATGGGGTATTACATTTGCTAGGTCACTCTCCGGAGACAGCGACGATCCCCTTTATTTTTCTGACCGCCAAGGCCGAAAAATCAGATATGCGTAAAGGGATGTTACTTGG
>JBAYRB010000506.1:0-2931 GCA_041676905.1 Spirosomataceae bacterium | reverse complement strand
CTTCCCTACTTACCCAGAAGGAGGCCTATTTGGAATCCGGGAGCAAAACTGGGTAATGGTTCGCGAAAACTCGCCTGAGGAATATCCCACCATCGTTCTTTATTACGCCATAAGGGAGACACGCCCGGTGTAAGTGATTGGCTTTTAATGGTTCTATAACCGTACCCTGTGTAGACTTCTAAACTGATTCTACGCGACAACCAAGCCTGAAAGCCAAATTTCAAGTGCAAGGCATTCACAATGCGTTCTGTGTCATAAGGAGCTCCTGAGTAATCGGCACAACCGCCCTCGCAGTCGTGGGGGTCAAATTCGATAGCATAGGTCCGTGATCGTCGTAAAAAGTATTCAGCCGCAGTGAACAGGCGAAACGATTTCCATTCCTTTATGTAAAAGCGAAATTGGGAATTGGAGCGGACGACATGTCGATTTGGCCTTGCCTCATCCTCTGTAAACCAAATGCTCATACTGGCATGACCATATCCCAACTCTTGTTGAAATGTAAAACGTGGATTGCGGAAAGGAATTTCCACCCCCAATAGAAATGTATTGTAGTATTCAAACAGGGATAGAGGAGCCCATTTTAAAACTACATGATCTCGGTTTTGTTCCAGTAATGTTTGGGATTTTACAGGGGTAGTGAAAAATACGAGGCTAACAAACAGTAAGACATAAACGAAGGAATAAAAATTTCGCATGAGCAGAACTATGGAATTAACTTCAATTGACTTTTCCCAATACGAACCCTATGCTAATTGCGGTCATAAAACTCGGGAAAGGGCCGTATTGTCCCAGGCTAAGGCTACGACCCAACCATTTTCTTTCATCCAATTTAATCTTGTCGAGCTCATCTTGGGGTATCCCCGGAGTCAAGGAACGATTTTCGGTAGCTTTAAGTCCAAATCCGAATTGAAAATCAATGGTCAGCCGATTGGAAAAATACCCTTGCCAGCCCATTATTCCATGAACGGCATGGGATGTTCGTCGTAGTTCCAACGGGTTGATCACCACAGGAAGACCGTTATCCATATAGGAATGATCTTGATTAAAATCGCTCTGTAAGTAACTGTATTCTGCTCCATAATAGCCCCGGAACACACTTCCTTCTTTAAAATAAGATCTAAACTGCAATTTGGTCCGAATCGTTGTCTTGTCAGGATAGCTATCGTGAAACCACCATTCGTACCAAAGATTGCTTTGGGCAGGACCGTAACCGAATTCAGGCTGTAGGGAGAAACGACCATTACCCATCGGAATTTCTGCCCCTAGCATAAAGGCGTTGTCGAGGTGAAACATGGGTAATATACTTAGTTTGATCTGCGGTTTGGTTCGAGCAATCTCTGCGACAGATTGTGCTTGGATTTCTACGGTGGCAAGTAAAGCCAGTAGTATAAACAGTCCTTTTCTCATATTTGTATGTTATTTTCGGTTGAGAAAACATTTGGTCCTCTTCTGGGGCTAATCTCCAGCACCGTTATCTCTATTCCGTTCCTATAACGTAAGAGGCATCAATTTCCTTATAAGGACAGACACCGTTGATAGGGGGCGGCTTCGTAGGCGAAGAATTTGGCCCTAAACTAACTAAAAATGTCGAGGGGATTACCCTGATCTTACCTGGATTGTGAGTGATAGGTGGAGAAGCGAATTTTGCCCAATTGCACAGTACACCACAAGTTAAATAGGATAAGAATGCTTAGTTTTAACCCAGCGTTATAATTTATTAAACACAGCTCCAGCAATGAATTACCTGATACTCAACGGCAACCTGGTAAATGAAGGGAAAATTCTACCGTCTGATGTACTCATTAAAAAGGGACGTATAGAAAAGATGGGTTCGGACTTGCAAGGTGAATCGGCCGATATCATTATAGATGCACGAGGGAAGTACTTGTTACCGGGAATGATTGACGACCAGGTGCATTTTCGAGAACCTGGGTTAACCCATAAGGCGACGATCGAAACTGAAGCCCGTGCAGCCGTTAGAGGCGGTACTACCTCTTTTATGGAAATGCCCAATACAGTTCCTAATACATTGACCCAATCATTATTGGAAGATAAATATAAAATCGCCGCTCAAACGTCTTTAGCGAATTATTCCTTTTACATGGGGGCTTCCAATGACAACCTCGAGGAAGTCCTGAAAACTCCGGTCGAAAATGTTTGCGGGATAAAAGTCTTTATGGGTTCATCTACTGGGAATATGCTGGTTGACTCTCCCTTGGTATTGGAAAAACTATTTCAAGAGGCACCGATGCTTATTGCCACGCATTGTGAAGATGAAGCAACCGTACAAGCTCGATTAGCCCATTTCAAAAAACTATATGGCGAAAATGTCCCTTACGACATCCATGCATTGATTCGTAACGAAGAAGCCTGTCTCAAATCTTCTTCCTTTGCGGTAGATCTGGCACGGAGACACGGCACACGACTTCATATTCTCCATATTTCAACCGGCGTAGAAACGTCCTTATTCGAAAAAGGGATCCGAGATAATGGAAGAATATTGCTTAAGGATGGCAACGAAAAGCGCATTACAGCTGAAGCATGTGTGCATCACCTTTGGTTTGATAGTGATGATTATCGAAATCTGGGGGTGAAAATCAAATGTAATCCGGCGATCAAAGCTCTGCCTAATAAAAATTTGATTCTCGAAGCGATTTTGGATGATCGGATTGACGTGATTGCCACCGATCATGCGCCGCACACCCTTGAAGAAAAATCCGAAAGTTATTGGAAAGCTCCGTCGGGTTTACCCTTGACCCAACATGCCTTGCAGGTTATGTTGGAAATGGTCAAACAAGGAAAAATTACACTGGAAAAGGTAGTGGAGAAAACCAGCCATTCGGTAGCCGATTGTTTTCAAATCAAAGAACGGGGTTATGTACGAGAAGGGTATTGGGCCGACCTGATTTTAGTTGACTTAAATGCTGAAAT
>JBAYRB010000505.1:0-2936 GCA_041676905.1 Spirosomataceae bacterium | reverse complement strand
ATCGTTTGAATAAGTAAGGTCTTCGCCAGCCCGGGCACCCCTACTAACAAGCAGTGACCTTGGCAAAAAATCGCGGTCAATAATAACCGTACAACATCTTCCTGGCCTACAATTACTTTTCCTATTTCTTTTCGAAGTTCTTCGTATGCCGCTTTGAGTGCATCTGCGGCTTCCACATCAGATTGATAACTCACCGTTGGTAGCTGGTTTATTTTAATGGTAATGTCCTGGCGGTTCTTGATCATGGCATCCCACCCGATACAAATGAAAGGAACTTATCCTATTTCTCCAAAGATTGTTGCTCTACGGTTAGCGATTGTAGGAGATCCTGTCCACAACGCCTTTACGTGCTCTAGAATTTTACACCGGTGCTACCTTTTAGTACGATGATACTTCAGGTCAGAGAAGCTTAGTATTTTAGTCTAATTCTAAATTAATCGACACTATTAGTGTTATTTAAATTTTATGTAGTCTATTGTATAGAAAAGGAATTCTGAACTTAACCATGTCGTCTATTTTAAACACTATGGAAAACACTTCTCGAAGAAATTTTCTAAAAAATCTGAGCATATTGGCTGCGGGCATGAACATGCCGCTTCCGACGGATGCCTTCGGTGTGAATAAGAAATTAAGGGTATTACTGGTAGGCACGGGTGTTCGTGGTACCTCTTTCTGGGGGCGTCGTCTGGTCGAACAATACGGAGATATCCTAGAGTTCGTCGCATTGTCGGATATCAACCCCGGTCGGTTGGCTTATGCGAAAGAATACATGAAGGTCAATTGCCCCACCTATGTCAATTTCGATGAAGCGTTGCGGGTTTCTAAACCCGATTTAGTCATTGTTACCACCGTTGATGCCACCCACCATGAGTTCATTGTCAAGGGATTGCGTGCTGGTTGCGATGTGATCACCGAAAAACCAATGACTACCGATGCCGAAAAATGCCAGGTTATCCTGGATGCTGAAAAGGCGTCTAATAAAAAATTGCTAGTCGGATTTAACTACCGTTGGAGTCCGTATGTGACGAAGATCAAAGAGTTATTAACAGAAAATGCAGTGGGGCAAATCACATCGGTAGATTTTAATTGGTATTTAAACATACATCACGGAGCTTCTTATTTCAGGCGCTGGCACGGCCTGATGGACAAAGGGGGTTCACTTTGGGTGCATAAGGCATCGCATCATTTCGATTTGCTCAACTGGTGGATTGATAGCGACCCTGAAGAAGTATTTGCCTACGGAGCGCTGGAACACTATGGTAAAAATGGTCCGTTCCGAGGAAAGAGTTGTCGTACATGCCCACATAAAAGCAATTGTAAATACTTCTGGGATATCACCAAAAGTGAACGTGATATGAAGCTCTACGTCGAAAACGAGAAGCACGACGGTTATGTTCGTGACGGTTGTGTCTATCGCAACGAAATTGATATCTACGACAAAATGTCGGCCCAAATTAAGTACGCTAACAACGTGGTGGTAAACTATTCGCTCACGACCTATTCGCCCTACGAAGGTTGGAAAATTGCTTTCAACGGAAGTGAAGGGCGTATCGAAGCGTGGCTCGATATTCCTTTCATGAAAAATGAACAACTCGACCAAGCCGCGTTGCATGCCGCCGAAATGAATCAGTCCTCAAATGCGGACGTAATTCACGAACCTATCGTAGTCCATAAAAATTTCGACAATTTTAAAATCCTTCAAGTTACCAGCGAAAGAGCAGGTCATGGAGGAGGGGACCGACGCTTACAAGATAAACTCTTCAAGAATCCGAATGCTCCCGACCCATTGAAACATGCCGCAGGTATACGGGATGGGGCTATGGCCATATTGATTGGTATAGCTGCACGCAAGAGTATTGAAACCAACCTACCCGTTAAAATAGGAAGTCTCACTTCCCTGAAACCCAGTGTAAAACGGATCGGTTGATTCAATACATACAAAAAAACCGCCTCTCCTCAGATTGGCGGTTTTTTTTGTTTAAAAATACGTTACGATAAGGCAGGAATACGCAATACTTGACCTGGATAAATCTTATCGGGGTGCTTTAGCAATGGTTGATTCGCCTCAAAAATCACCGGATATTTGTTAGCATCACCATAGTATTTCTTAGCAATTTTAGAAAGACTATCACCGCTTACTACCGTATAAAATTGTGCTTCTGGTTCGGGTTCAGCAACAGATAAGCGGTTGTCGACCATCTCAACGCCTTCTACATTGCCTACTGCTAATGCTATTTTTTCAGCGTCTTCTTGTTTAGCAACTTCACCCTCCAAGATTACTGTATCTCCCGATGTCTTTACCGTTAAACTTTTGTAGGATAAACCCAACGATTTTACGTGCGCCAATAACGAACTGGCTCTTAGGGGTTCTGCTTCTGGCGTGGCATCTTCTTTTTTAAATACCTTCTCGCCTACGCCTTTGAAAAATGACAATAGTCCCATGTGATGATTCGGTTTTAGTTAAATTAATGCTGTGTTTAGTTCAAATCTAGGGAATTTCCGTTCCAGGTCAACCATTAGACCCTAATTTATTCATTTGGTCACGCGATGAACATCACCATTTTCTAGACACATTCTGAATGGTTCTAACCTAAAAACTAATCCCCTGTTAATAACCAAGAATTATATGCCTATTAATATAATTTCAAGCTTCTATATTGAACCTTGTAGTATATTTTTTACCATGAAGGCATGAAGCCTGCTAGCGCAGGTACATTAAGATTTTTTGGTGGTATTTTCAGCGCGATAGCTATGCTGTGCTTAGCGATCTACATAACACCATACCCTTCATGACCCTTAATTCCTTCATGGTGAAACAAAAAGGATATATTTTTACCATGAAGGCATGAAGCCTGCTAGCGCAGGTACATTAAGATTTTTTGGTGGTATTTTCAGCGCGATAGCTATGCTGTGCTTAGCGATCTACATAACACTAT
>JBAYRB010000504.1:0-2939 GCA_041676905.1 Spirosomataceae bacterium | reverse complement strand
GGATTGGCTTCGAGGGTGATTTCGATGTTTTCCGGAAGGGTATAAAACCGCGTGATGGTCGAAAGTAGCTGATCGAGCTCCTTCTGGGTCAGGATGGACGGGGTTCCACCACCGAAATAAATCGTAGTTAGTTTTTTTTGAGGAAGATACGCTTGGGTAAGCTCGATTTCCTTCACCATTGCCGCAATCAACCTTTCCCGGGTGTCGAGATAGGTACTGAAATGAAAGTCACAATAATGACATGCTTTGCGACAATAGGGGATGTGCAGATATAAATGCATAAAAAAATGGCGCAAACATAGAGAATGTTTACGCCACAAATTACTGGACTCTTTTATTGAATCGCAACGATTTCGAGTGCGACTTTATGTTTCACCTCTTTGTGTAAGTCCAGCAAAGCGTAGTGAACACCTAAAGTTTTAATTTCGTCTACGGTAATACGTTTACGATCAACCTCGAAACCTTTCGAACGTAAGGCATCAGAGATCTGCGTAGTTGTAATTCGACCGAAAATACGGCCACTGTCACCAGCAGCAGCTGGAATAGTCAATACCGTGTCGCCGATTGCAGCTGCGAGCTCTTCGGCGTCGTTTTTAATTTTTTCGGCTTTGTGCGCAGCTTGACGGATATTCTCCTCCACAATCTTGCGATTTGTTTCCGAGGCGATAACCGCAAAGCCTTGGGGGATGAGGTAATTGCGACCGTATCCGGGTTTAACGTCTACGATATCGTTCTTGTACCCTAACCC
The DNA here is from genome assembly GCA_041676905.1 of Spirosomataceae bacterium. Lineage (GTDB taxonomy): Bacteria > Bacteroidota > Bacteroidia > Cytophagales > Spirosomataceae > Ravibacter. Next base: position 2,191 of record JBAYRB010000504.1, on the reverse strand, counting down.
CGCTATATCTGTTAACAGAATTATTTCCATGTTCTTAACTAAAAACTTTAATGTTTTTTATTTCAACTGATCACCTACATAGGGCAACAGCGCCAAATGACGAGCTCTTTTGATCGCTTGGGCAACTTTGCGTTGGTACTTCAGACTGGTCCCTGTAATTCTGCGAGGTAAAATTTTACCTTGCTCGTTGACCAATTTCAATAGGAAATCAGGATCCTTGTAGTCGATATATTTAATACCCGCTTTTTTGAAACGGCAGTATTTTTTCTGATTGCGGTTTTTCTCAACCGGTTCGTTTACGAGTGTCATAGTCTATTCTTCGGTTTTAGCTTCTGCGGAGACTTCCTTACCTTTCGCACCCTTGCGGCGTTTCTCGCTGTACGCAATAGCGTGCTTATCCAATGTTACGGTGAGGTCGCGAATGACCCGTTCGTCCCGGCGGTATTCAATGTTTAATACTTCAATCGCATTAGCCGGCGCAGTGAATTCCATCAAATAATAGAACCCTGTGTTTTTCTTTTGGATCGGATAGGCCAATTTCCTAAGCCCCCAGTCCTCCTCGTGCAAGATGGTAGCTCCGTTATCCGTCAGGATTGTACGGAACTTGTCAACGGCGTCCCTTACCTGTGTTTCAGATAAGACGGGAGTCAAAATGAACACCGTTTCATACTGTTTTAACATAATACAGAATCGTTAAAATAGATATTAAAAATAAATTGTCGCCTCTAGAACCCCTTGAAAACCAATATGGTTAGGTATGGATTCGTAAAGTGGGTGCAAAAATAGTCGAATTAGAATGCTTTTCCAAAAATGGCTGTCAAAAATTTAACCCCTGCTTAATCCTATTCAGAAAATGTCTGGACTAACCTAGTCACTGGAGATGGTGTCTTTCTCCGGAACGACATCATCATACAGATAAGCACTCAATACTTCGGCCAACTTTTTACTCGAAAGATTCGTGTAAAGCTCCGAATGAACAGCCAGCGAAATCCGGCCGGTTTGTTCCGAAATAACAATGGTCGCCGCATCGGTCGACTCGCTCATGCCCAAGGCCGCCCGGTGTCTAAAACCCATGGAAACAGGCACTTCCACCTCCTCATTGACCGGGAGAACACAACGCGCCGCAACGATCTTTCCATCTGAAATGATTACCGCACCCTCATTTAGCGCACTGTACTGACTGAAAATCGAGATCAATAGGGGCTTCGATATATGTGCATCCAGCAACACCCCGGTTTCGACGTATTGGGTTAATTCATCTTGTTTGCGGAGGACGATTAAGGCTCCATTGAAGTCCGAGGCTATGGAACGTGCCGCATCGATGATTTGAGCTAAATTTTCATGCTCAATATTTTTAACCGCATGCCCAAAAAAACGCGATACGAAGTTGCTATTGGTGGTGGTGGCACTTCTTCCTAGTGTGTTTAAAAACCTCCGTATCTCTTGTTGGAAAATGACGATCAATGCAATGGCCCCGACCCCCATAAAGTACTGGAGGATGGCAGTCATCAAATTCAAATCCAAAGCCTTTACGATTAAGTAGAAAACGTATACGAGCATGTAGCCCGCAAACACTCTACTGGCAATACTACCTCTGACCAAAAAATACACTTGGTAGAGTAGCAATGAAACGAGTAGGATGTCCAGGACGTCCGTCCAGTTAATTTTAAGGAATCCAATGTCCATAAGGCGTATAGGCAGGTAGTAGGCAAATATAGGTAAGATTAACGAAGGGATCGCAGGACAGGCCTGTTCACTCGTCAAACTTTTTAACGCATTCGGTTAACACAATGGCTTGCTTTGCCTCCAGGACATCATGTACTCTTAAAATAGAAGCCCCATTCATTAGAGCTATCGTATTTAAAACAGTTGTTCCATTTAAAGCTTCTTCGGTCGGGATGCCTAAGGTGCGTGTAATCGTCGATTTGCGCGATACACCGACTAGGATCGGGCAACCCAATTCCCGGAAAAGTGAAAGATAGGCCAGCAGTCCGAAATTTTGATCCGGTGTTTTGGCAAACCCGAAACCCGGGTCGATGATGACATCTTTTAGACCTAATCGACGCAACCGATCTAGCTTTTCTCCAACTCCCTTAAAATGGTATCCGGAAAATGGGGGTAGTCCGTCAATTCGCCCATGGTCTGGGGGGTACCTCTCATGTGCATCAAAATGTAAGGCACGTTTAATTGG
>JBAYRB010000503.1:0-2942 GCA_041676905.1 Spirosomataceae bacterium | reverse complement strand
GCTCTTCTAACCTTACAACAACATTACGGTGTCGAAATCTTACTTGAAGATCGACTGGTAGATCCTGTATCCATCCACTTGCGAAATATTGACTTTCAACGATCTTTTGAAAAGAACCTGGATCAACTACTTGAAAATACCTCTCTTACGTTTAAGAAAATCAGAAGTAATACCTATATCATTTCCTCAAAGTCCAACTCACCCAAACAAAATAGGAAAACCACTTTAGTGACGGAAATGGCCGATGTAGATACGTTCCAAGTCGCATTATCGGTGCCCTCAGAACAAATCGACACTGAGTTGATCATTGAAAAAACGGTTCGTGGGAAAGTTACCGACCGTACTGGAGAACCTCTTCCCGGTGTGAATATAGTGATACAGGGAACCCAAATCGGTACAACTACTCAAACCGATGGTTCCTATTCCTTGGTTGTACCCGATGATAACAGTATGCTGATCTTCTCTTTTGTGGGTTATACCACTCAATACGTCACGGTCGGCACACAGACCTCCATTAACATTACGCTGGAAGAGGACCAGAAAACCCTCGAAGAAGTCGTGGTGGTGGGTTATGGAACAATGAAAAAGAGTGACCTAACAGGATCGGTTAGCACCGCCAATCTCGAAGCTTTCAAAGAAGCACCTAACACTAATATTCTTCAATCCATAAAGGGAACTATTCCTGGTTTACAAATTGGACAAACCAATCAAGCAGGAGCCGAACCCTCCATACAAATCAGAGGGAGGAATACTATTAATGGAAACCAGGCAGTATTAATCGTATTGGACGGTATCATCTACAATGGCAGGTTAGGCGACATCAACCCGGCAGATATTGAATCGTTAAGCGTGCTTAAAGATGCAAGCAGTAAGGCTATATATGGTGCACAAGCGGCAAATGGGGTCATTTTGATCACAACGAAAAGTCACAATAAGACTGAAAAACCTACCATTACCTATACCACTTACCTAGCTACGCAAAGTCCTACATCTTCGATGCGTTTGAGGAATGCGGAAGAAAAAAAGCAGATAATCAGAGACATTTATTATAAAAATGCCTATTTAGGTCCCGACTACAAAGAGCCCAATCCCAATTGGGACTTCAATCAAACCGAACTCGTTCCTGAAAATTTAAAGGGTATCCAGGATGGTGTAGATTATGACTGGTGGGGCGCACTTACAAATCCAGGATTTCTTACCGACCACGCATTGACGGTAAGTGGCAACACGGAAAAAACCAGCTACTATTTATCGGGGGGCTTCACCAAACAGAAAGGTTTTCTCCTTAATGATCATTATAAAAGAAGTTCGGTCCGAATCAACCTCAGTACAGACATAACCGACTGGTTCACAATTGGAACCACAAGCTTCGGATCATTTACAGACTATTCTGGGATATACCCCAATATGGGATCCATGAAACTTACGAGTCCCTTTGTAACCCCAAAAGATGAAAATGGGGAATACATCATCTACCCTACAGGGGCAACGAATATTATAAATCCCTTCTTAACAGCTCAGGCCGACAATAAAGACACAAAAAACAGATTCAACGGCACATTTTATGGTATACTAAAAGCTCCAGGTGTCAAAGGCCTTGAATATCGACTCAACTTTAACAACAATTTCATTACCGAACATTATTTTAATGCAAACCGCTATGACGCCAATCTTACAGGAGCCGTTACCAAAGTCAATCAAAAACGCATCGACCGTACCCTTGACCATATCCTAAGCTACAACCGTCGTTTCAACGATCATGGTATCTCAGCAACTTTGGTTAGCGGATATCGTAGCAATGAGTTTGAATCTACGAATGCCAGTGGCACGAACGTCTCCAACATTTCTCTTTCTTATAACAGTCTTGAACAAGCTACCATCCAACAAATAAATTCCGATGCCTGGGAGGAGACCTTCCAATATCAGATGGCTCGTTTCAACTATAATTTCAAGAACACCTACATGTTCACCGGAACTCTTCGAAGGGATGGATACAGTGGTTTTTCCAAAAATCATAAGTACGGATTATTCCCATCCGTTGGCGCGGCATGGGTATTAACCCAAACTCCATTCATATCGATCCCCAAGGTAGACCTGATAAAATTAAGGGCTAGTTATGGTGTGAACGGTAATATGACCAATCGCTATTCATCCCTGGCTAGAGTGAGTACGGCCAATGAGTCGCGTTATGTCTTTGGAGGAAGCGGCACAGCGATCGGTCAATCCATGGCCTCACTAGCCAATAACAATTTACGTTGGGAAAGATCCAAAGGTTTAAATATTGGTCTAGATTTCGGTATGTTTAATAATCGTATTGGCGGTAATGTAGATTATTATCGAACTACTACAACTGACCTGCTATGGAACATCGTTATCCCTGAAATCACCGGATTTTCGAGCATTGCCAGTAATATAGGTGAAATCCGAAATAATGGTTTGGAGGTGATGTTCAATGCTACGGCGGTTTCCACGAAAAATTTCGAATGGGATCTAGCTTTGAATTTCTCCACCAACCAAAACAAAGTGATCACCTTGCTGGGAGAAGACAAGGACGGTGACGGAAAAGAAGATGATCTCCCGGGTAGTGGATTATTTATCGGAAAATCAATTGGTACCATTTATCACTATGAAATAGCAGGAATTTGGCAGTTAAACGACGAAATCATGGCCGGTTATTACCCTGGCGCCTACCGTATTGTGGATCAAAATAACGATGGGCAAATAACGGCTAATCACGATCGAGTCTTCTTAGGCCGAACTGAACCTGCCTATACCTTTGGTGTCCAAAGTGAAATGAGGTACCGAGGTTTTACATTTCGCTTGTTCGTCAACTCGATACAGGGTGGCAAAAATGGATATCTCGGTGCTAACCCACCGGCTAACGTACAATCTACCGGGAATTTCGCAAACCTGAACACCTTCAATTACGACTTGTGGTCGGT
>JBAYRB010000502.1:0-2944 GCA_041676905.1 Spirosomataceae bacterium | reverse complement strand
CTTCTGTGATAAAAGCAGCTGGGCTAGAAACCGTTTCATACGTCAGGGGGGGATTCTTCGCACATGATTCGGTCGATGCCCGTCAGAAAGCCATTGAGAATAACCAAAAGCAATTGGAAGAAGCGGCTGAGTTAGGCGCCCCCTTAATCGTATTAGTATGCGGAGCTCACCCGAACCAATCGCTGGAAGAATCAAGGAAACAGATTCGCGAAGGTATTGAAAAGCTTTTGCCCATGGCCGAGTCTCTAAAGATCAAACTGGCCATTGAACCCCTTCATCCCATGTACGCAGCCGATCGGTCGGCGATCAACACCCTTGGCCAGGCCAACGATATGGCCGAAGCGATAGGCTCTACTTCAGTGGGCGTGGCAGTCGATGTATATCATCTTTGGTGGGACGGTAATCTGGAAGAAGAAATCCTTCGCTGTGGGCGGAATGGAAATCTTCTGGCTTATCACGTCTGTGACTGGAAAGTAAATACCGTCGATTTGCTTAATGACCGGGGGCTGATGGGGGAGGGTTGTATTGACCTAAAGAAAATACGCTCTTGGGTGGAGAAAGCCGGGTTCGAGGGCTATCACGAAGTCGAAATTTTCTCGAATATCTATTGGGAAATGGATCAAGGAGAATACCTGAAGAAAATTACTCAGGCATTTGAAGAATATTGCTAACTCAAATAATAAGGAAATTCAAATAAACTACGATCGAAATGGTTCATAAAATTGGAATTATCATGAACGGCGTTACCGGCCGTATGGGTACCAACCAGCATTTAATGCGTTCCATTAAGCCAATAATGGAGCAAGGTGGAATCAAATTACCGAACGGTGATGTGATTGAGTTAGATCCGGTGTTGGTGGGCAGAAACGAAGCAAAATTACAAGCCCTGTCGCGGATGTCAGGCGTCAAAAAATTTACGACCGACCTGGATTCGGTAATGTCCGATCCCTCGTATCAGATTTATTTTGACGCCCAGGTAACAGGGCGTAGAGCAGCGGCTGTTAAGAAAGCGATTGAAGCTGGTAAACATATATATTGTGAAAAACCCACCGGTACAACTACCGAAGAAGCATTGGAACTCTACGATCTAGCCCAAAAAGCAGGACTTAAAAATGGGGTTGTTCAGGATAAACTTTGGTTACCCGGCCTGGTTAAGGTTAAGCGTTTGATTGAAACTGGGTTTTTTGGACAAATACTTTCGGTTCGTGGTGAATTTGGCTATTGGGTTTTTGAAGGCCATACCATCCCCGCACAAAGACCGTCTTGGAATTATCGTAAAGAAGACGATGGGGGAATAATCGTCGATATGCTCTGTCATTGGCGCTACGTGTTAGATAATCTTTTTGGTGAAGTGAAGGCATTGTCTTGTTTGGGCGCTACTCATATTCCCGAGCGTATCGATGAGAATGGAAAGCCTTATGCTTGTACAGCTGATGACGCCTGTTATGCAACTTTCGAATTGGAGGGTGGGGTAGTTGCACATTTCAATTCGTCTTGGACCGTACGTGTACGTCGCGACGACCTTCTAACACTGCAAATTGATGGTACAAAAGGCTCGGCGGTAGCTGGATTACGTAAATGTTTTATCCAGCATTACGGTAACACACCTAAGCCGGTTTGGAACCCCGACGTAGATCAACCGATCAATTTCTTTGACGGCTGGTCGGAGGTACCCGATCAGGAGGTATATGACAACGCCTTTAAAGTACAATGGGAGCTTTTCCTTAAACATGTAGTTACCGACAGTCCTTTCCCCTGGGATTTGAAGGCTGGTGCCAAAGGAGTGCAACTAGCGGAGAAAGGACTTGAGAGCTGGGAAAAAAGAGCTTGGGTGGATGTACCCCAATTGTAAGTCAGTTAAGTAAAGGCAAACTATGAAAAAAGTAGCATTAGTAACGGGCGGATCGAGAGGTATAGGGTTGGGAATCGCCCGCGCCCTGGCTCAGGCAGGATTTGATTTGGCCATTAATGGTGTCCGTGAGGAAAGTGCCGTAGAGGAAGCATTATCGGAACTACGAGGCATGGGTGCTGATGTAATCTACTGTAGGGGGGATGTGAGTTTATCCGAATCTCGTCAACAGATAATTGATCAAATCAGATCTCATTTTGGACGGTTGAATGTCTTGGTAAATAACGCCGGGGTAGCCCCAAAAGAAAGAAAAGATATTCTCGAAGCTACCGAAGAGAGTTTCGACTATGTACTCAATACGAACTTGAAAAGCAGTTATTTCCTTTCGCAGGCAGCTGCTAACTGGATGATTGAACAGAAAAACAATAATCCTGAGTTTGAAGGTGCGATAATAAATGTTTCATCTATTTCTGCTACAGCGGTTTCGGTTAACCGGGGGGAATATTGTATTGCAAAAGCGGGTATGAGTATGGCAACACAACTATTTGCCGCTCGCCTAGGAGACTACGATATTCCGGTTTACGAGGTCCGTCCAGGCATAATTGCCACCGACATGACCGCAAAAGTGACGGAGAAATACGATAAACTCATTGCGGAAGGACTGACCGTTCAACGACGTTGGGGATTACCCGAAGACGTTGGAAAAGCCGTCGCCGCATTGTCCGTGGGAAGTTTTCCCTATTCTACCGGACAGGTAATAATGGTAGATGGGGGGATGAACATCCCCAGACTGTAATTAAAGTTGCCGAATCGGATTACCGGTTCGGCAATTTTAATAATGGAATTATTTTTAAAATAAACAGGGGAGAGATTGCTAGGTCTCCTCCTTTAAAGTACTAGTATCGAAAGTTGTATGGCGAAATCTTGTATTTCGTTTTTCTAGGATTTCCAACCAGGTACCTTTTAAAATATTAAAATGAATTCAAATTCAGATACCGCTGCTCTACCCAACCCTGCCCAAAGTTCGAAAACCTATATTGTCGTTGCTGCCTTCTTAGCCCTATTTGCAGTGGTAGGTTTTGGCATCTATGGCCT
>JBAYRB010000501.1:0-2950 GCA_041676905.1 Spirosomataceae bacterium | reverse complement strand
TATTAAGGATTTTTTAGTATGTAACCTGTCCCAATCACCGTAAAGGAGAATTATCGATAGGGTACCAAACTAATGCATCGGCCACCACTTGTTTTTCGTTCCCCTTTCCAAAAACGGAAACATTGCAGTTTTTACCCGCTTTTATGTGATATTTTCCAAGCGATACCCAATCGCCCGACGGTAATCCCAGCTCTTTCACTTCATCCGTCCTAACGGTCACCTCCTTTACTTCATCCCCATTTTGAACCTTTACTGCAATCTCCTTGCTGAGTCGTTGGAAATTCGAAAAATACATATAGATCTCATATTCTCCGTCGGTTACGATATCGGGTGTATACTTGACATAGCCTGTGTGTTGGTTATTTGCATTGGTAAATAAATGGTTTCTTCCGTAGCCGCCACCTCTTTGTTGCCAGTCGCCTGAAACTTCAACCCATTCGGGGTGATCGTTATCGACTACTATTTCGGGCGTACTACCATCAGCAAGGGGATTGTCTGTCAAGCTTTTTTGTAGTGCTTTTACATCAACCTCTTGTACGGGTTGGTTGGCATCGATAGCCATCACGGCTGCCGTAGCAGCTGACTGCCCTAGCACCATGAAGACGGGTTCCATCCGAATAGAGCCAAAGGCAATATGGGAGGCTGAAAGACAGACAGGGACAAAGAGATTTTTAATTTCTCCTTTTTTGGGAACAATGGATCGGTACGATATAGGATAGGGAATACCCAACCATATTTGCACGTCCCCTTCATTTTTCACCATTCCATTAACTACAATGCGTTGACAATTGTGTGAGTCCATGCCGTAGGCAGCCATTCCTATCCCATCTTCCACTACATCTTTTCGTTGACAATGGGCTTGTGTCATGACCACGTCACTCACCATGCGTCGGGCTTCACGGACGTAGAGCTGAGGCGAAAAGCCGCCATATTCCTGGAATTCGTCTTTGGTATATCCCCAAGTGCGCATATCGGCCCGGATATGTTCAGGTACTCGCTCATCATTTGCCATGAAATAGAGTAATCCTTTGGTATAATCTTCGTGTTCTTTCCAAATCCTTTTGCGGGTTTCATAATCCCCTTCTGGATACTCATGATTGGCACCGATCATGTCGGTGGAAAAACCACCGAAGTTGTTGAAATCGGTTTTCCCATTGGGCATGTCCTTGATCAGATAATTGCCCGAATGGTGAACAATCTGACGACCATCGGGCAGCGTATCCCTGATGAAGCTACTCCGGATGGTAGTCCAGTTTTCCTTCTCCAGAATTCGAAGCAGGAGTTCGTAGTGTTCGGGATTATAGTTATCGGGTTTGGAAAAGGGGATTTGGTTGGCAGGGTCTTGGGTTAAACAAAGGCGGAAATTATAGGCTTGAATGGCTTTGTCACCTGAACCTGTCGGTGCCAGTTCCCCTGATGAAACACCCCATACCAACTCACTTTCCGGGTTACCTGGTTCTTTATAAGGGTCTATGCCATCGGGTAATTGATGGAAAAGGGACAATTGTACCCCGTTATAAGTCTCGCCATATTGCTCATTACTCTCCCGCCCAATGGTATAGCTTACGCCCGATTTAGCCATCAGATCGCCTTCATAGGTCGCATCAATAAACATTTTGGCCTTGATTTTCAGATCGGTCGCTGGGTTGGGGTTATCAGAATTTTCGACGATAATTTCCCGGATCCAGCCGTCTTGGGTAACGACCTCTTTCAGTCGGTACGACTTTTTGATTTCCAGGTTAGCTTTCTGGATATAATCCTGGTAGACTTTTTGGGCTACATGGGGTTCGAAAGTCCATTGTTCGAATTTACCGTAATGTTGACCGATTTTCCGGTAAAAATCCTTGGCTAACCCTGTGACTGCATATTTGTTTCCGATGTCGGTCGCTCCCAACCCACCGGTTGTTAACCCTCCCAAATGGGTACTGGGTTCAATGACCAGTACCGACTTACCCAATTGTTTTGCGGTATAACCTGCAATAATGCCGGAGGAAGTCCCCCCATAAACGACAATGTCGTATTCACCGACAGATTTTTGCTCGCTGCAACTAAGCAGTCCAATAAGTAATAAAATGCAGAATGGGATTGAGGTAAATTTCATGTTTCCGGAAATGGTAAGCTACTAAAATCGGGACAATAAATTGGATTGATATTATCTATAGATAGGTCGAATTAAAGAAAGAATACTAGGGGATCAACTTAATTCACCTCCTCTTTAATTCGACTATCCATCTAAATTAATAATTTGGGTTTTGTTGCAGCATCGTATTTACTTCCGTTTCGAGGCGGGGGATTGGCCAAACGTTATCCCGATCATTTCTAAAGGTTCTGATTTCGATCACACGCATGTCATTTTTATTTCTAACGTTACTGTAGTCGGGTGTACCGTTTTCATTGATGATAGGTGCATCGGTAAGAAAAGCATCTCTCACTCTACCTAATAGGGGACCGTTCATCGTTTCTTCCCCAATATTCCAACGACGGATATCGAATAAACGAAGCCCTTCTCCAGCGAATTCTACCTTCCTCTCGCGTCTAACTATGGATCTCAACTCCGCTTGTGATTTCCCTGGGGTGATCAAAGGCATCTCGACGGACGGCCGTCCACGAACCGCATTGATTGCATCATAAACGCTTTGATCTATTTGATTGGCTTCAATTTTTGCTTCTGCGTAATTTAAAAGCACTTCCGCATATCGAATTAAAATAATGTCCAAGTCACTATTATTGATATCGGGGTAATCTGCATCATCGGTATATTTCCTCCAAAGATATCCTGAGAATGTAGCGTAGGCATGTGTTGCTTCTGTGTTCTCCACCCTACGTGCGGGAGTAGTCGACACATCCCATGTCATTAAACTGTCGGGATGGGTTTCAAAGATATATTTTTCAAATCGAGTTTGTGGGAGAACTACCGTATAGTTTAACCTAGGATCTCGATTTTCAAAAG
>JBAYRB010000500.1:0-2953 GCA_041676905.1 Spirosomataceae bacterium | reverse complement strand
TTTTTCCCCGTTCATATTTTCCGGTTTCTTTCAATTGCCCACTTTCATAAAAGGCGAGGTATTCACCTTCTATGACCCCGAATTGAATGGGAATAACCTCTTTTATCTTAGTTTTGGCTTCGTCGTAATAAGTAATTTGAGACTCAGCTGGGAAACCCTTATCCCAAACTGATTTGTCCAAAAGGATGTAATTTCGGTCGTAGCGCACCCAACGTCCGTCCTTGGTACCCATGAAATAGTAACCTTCTTCCACTAAATCACCGCCCACATATTTTTTGTATGGCCCATGGAGTAAGCGAGCATTTTGTTTGTCCCGGATAACCGATGAGCTTAGCGTTTTTTTCTTTAGGTCGTACCATTTCGTTTGCGCCAGACGTACGTATGGATTAATGGGTTGGACGTCTTTCAAAACGTGAAAAACCTCAATATTTGCACGTTCGCCACTACCGTACTTAACCGACCGCTCTTCCATTTGGATTCCCTTGTATTCGACTTTGGCTAGTTTGGCTGCTTTTTTCTTTCTTCTGCGATCTGCTCGACGGGTTTTGAATTCTTTTACTTTCAAACCGAGGTCCGGGATAGTCTCCCCTACCAACGATGATAAGCTTTCCGAACGACCCACCCCGCCTGGAAGATTTAAAGACGCATTAGCCCCTACTTCAGTTTCGAAACCGAGATCACCTAGCTTTTTTTGGAGGGAGTCGGTTTTAGAAAGTGGAAGATTGTTCCCGACATTTTCATTCTGTCCGTAGCACAAGGCGCCCAGCATTAGAGCCCAGAAAAGAATCAGGAATGGTTTATACATACACTAAGGCAAACAAATTCTATTCAATTAACGTTACTTTTGTAACGCCTATTGCCAGTGGAAAATTTTTATTGTAAAGATAACAGATTATAAATCATTGGAAAAACAAGCTAAAATATACGTTGCCGGCCACAGAGGAATGGTTGGTTCGGCGATTGTTCGCCGTTTGGAAAAAGCGGGTTTTGAAAATATTGTAGTAAAAACCTCGAAGGAATTAGATTTAAGAATTCAAGCTGCCGTTTTCGAATTTTTTGAAGCTGAAAAGCCTGATTATGTGTTTTTAGCAGCGGCTAAGGTAGGTGGGATCATGGCCAATAATACCTATCGAGCTGAATTCCTGTTAGACAACCTTCAGATTCAAAATAACGTCATTGATGCGGCGTATAAAAATGGGGTGAAAAAGTTACTTTTTTTAGGCTCTTCCTGTATTTATCCAAAATTAGCACCGCAGCCTCTGAAGGAAGATTACCTGTTGACCGGTTTATTGGAACCCACTAATGAGCCTTATGCCATTGCAAAGATTGCTGGTATCAAACTCTGTGAAGCTTATCGAAGTCAATACGGGGCTAACTTCATCTCTGCAATGCCTACTAATTTGTATGGGCCTAACGACAATTACGACTTAGAGAACTCCCATGTCCTTCCGGCTATGATTCGGAAGTTTCATGAAGCCAAACAAGAAAACCGGCCTTCCGTAACTTTATGGGGCACGGGCTCTCCTCTACGAGAATTTTTGCATGTGGATGATATGGCCGATGCCTGCTATTTTCTCATGCAAGAATATAACGGGTCGCAGCATGTAAACGTCGGGGTAGGTGAAGATCTTTCCATACGTGAACTCGCCGAACTTATCCAGAAAATAGTGGGTTACGAAGGAGAACTCATTTGGAATACCGATAAACCGGACGGGACCCCCCGAAAATTAATGGATGTTTCTAAAATACATGCCATGGGCTGGCGGCATAAAATCGACCTTGAATCGGGAATTAGAGCAACCTACCGCGATTTCTTGGAAAACCAAAAAACATACCGTTTGTAATAAATTGCTTTTTTATTGTTTTTTGGCGGGTTTGCCTAATGATCATAAAGCGAAAAGACGGTTTTGCCTATGATAATTTTTTTTTATAGCCTCAACTCCCTATAATTTATTGTAATTATTTGGCAATTCTCCCTAATTTTGCGGTTTATCCAATCGTTAAATTATTTCAGGGCTTAAAACATTCTCACCTTGTTGAAGTTAGATCATATAGACAGAAAAGTACTGGAAAAACTCCAGTCGAATGCGAAGATTACGAACGCACAATTGTCGAAAGAAATCGGGTTATCACCAGCTCCAACACTAGAACGTGTAAAAAAGCTTGAGCAAAGTGGTATCATTAAGAGTTATCATGCCCATCTCGATCCGCAAAAAGTAGGCTTAGGGGTGACAACTTTTGTTCAAGTAACATTGGTCGGTCATAAAAAATCAACAACCGAACGTTTTGTAGAAAAAATAGAGCTGATTCCTGAGGTAATCGAATGTCACCACATTACAGGAAGTGGGGATTTTATGTTGAAAGTAATTTCTAAAGATATCAGTAGCTATCAAAGTCTGATACTTGAAAAAGTTAATGAAATCGAAGAAGTTGCGAGTACGCAAACAATGGTGATATTGTCAACCTTTAAGGACAGCAAAGTTCTCCCAATTCCTTGATTTTGAGCGAATCATCTTGTGAACCGGAGGGGTATATTACCTTCGGTTCTTTTTTTATACCCCTCTCTTTTTCCTGTCATAGGAGGGCAACAACTTAACCATCAGGATTTTGCACGGCGTTGTCTTCGACGTTCTTTTTTAAGTGAATCGATAGCCTCCTTTGCTTCTTTGTATTGTGCACTCTTTTTGGAAGCCGCATTCATAGCCTCTTTATAATAGTTCGTCGCTTCCTCCACTTTGTTTTCATGTTGTGCAATTTTCCCCAATCCAATTAAGGATGCAATAAAGTAACCCGCTTTGGTGTCACCGGTTTGTCGCGAAAACTCCACTGCTTTTTGATAGTATTCTTTTGCTGAACTAAAATCCCGTTGGAGGTTGTAAGCATAAAATCCTAAGACATAGGCGGCATTCCTCCCGCTTACTCCCTCGTAACCGGGTTTACCCTCTTCAATTTT
>JBAYRB010000499.1:0-2958 GCA_041676905.1 Spirosomataceae bacterium | reverse complement strand
CGATCAGCGCCAACTCAATTGGAAGGTCGACAGTGCTGGGACAGGTTCTTGGCATATAGGTCGTCCACCCTATCATATGTCACAAAAAGTAGCCTTCGAAAATGGTATTGATATCAGTGGACAGCGTGCCCGGCAACTGGTAAAGGAGGATTTGCTTCGTTTTGATTTAATTTATTTTATGGATGAGTCGAACTACGAGGAAGCCCGCAGGATAGCCGGTTCGTATTGGGATGAGCGTAAATGCAGGCTATTGATGGACGAACTCTATCCCGGTGAAGGACAAATAGTCCCGGATCCGTATGGATACCCCCTTAAAAATTTTGAAATGGTCTTCAATATGATCGATCAGGCATGCGATGCAATTGTTGAAAAATATGCGATAGAAACCATTTGATCTAAAGAATATCTTGAATTGAAGAGGCTCCGTTGGGAGCCTTTTTTTGTGATTGATGGGATGGGAAAGGGTATAATTTTAGCCTTTGATCTTGAATAGTATAGATACACTTAAAATTCAATTATCCATCTAATCATAATAATATTCTCCACTTTTTGAATTGAAAAAATCGTGTTAGTTAATATTTATAAAGAAGGAGTTCTTAACTTTCAACACAGACCAATTCCCAGTCATGATCAATTAAAGGGTGCAAAAAAACATTTAGAGAATCGTAAATTGATTCGATAAGATTGGGAAAATATGAATAAAAAGATTAACTTTTGATTGAGATTTATTGTGATTGCTCAGGAATATTAATTAGGCTATCCGCTGATCTATATAAAAAACTTGAAAATAAGAAATCCTCAAATCACTGAGGGCGATATAAATGAGCAATAGTTTATACGTTGATCTCACTCCACTAACCAATTGAATAGTTTTTTTTCGATATACCTAATGATATAAAAAAAACAGCTCCGTTGCGGAGCCGTTTTTTACGTTAAAGACTTTTCAAATTTCTAGAAACGCCAACGGACGAAGGCTTCCATAGCCTCGTATTCGGCCAATCCAAGGTCGTCGTAAAGTTTGGCGGTTGCGGCATTTCTTTCCTCCGCTCTTTGCCAGAATTCGCGTGAATCCTCTCCCTGAAATACGACCCCATCTTTTTGAGACTGGTGTTTGAAGATCCCCAGGCGTTTTTTCAATACCTGATCAGGACTCATCGGTACAGCCATTTCAATTTCATGG
This sequence comes from Spirosomataceae bacterium, assembly GCA_041676905.1. GTDB lineage: Bacteria > Bacteroidota > Bacteroidia > Cytophagales > Spirosomataceae > Ravibacter. The sequence continues at coordinate 1,778 of JBAYRB010000499.1, read as the reverse complement.
ATTTCCCACTCAGCCCAGGCACCACGGTATAGCCACACCCAGCAGTCTTTCATAAAGTCTTTGTGCTTCAATTGGTTGATGGCTGCTTCAATGGCATCCCAACATACTTTATGCGTACCGTGCGGATCGGCAAAGTCACCGGCTGCGTAAATCTGATGAGGTTTTACCTTTTCGATTAAATCGGTAACCAGTTTAATATCCTCCGAACCGAGGGGTTTTTTCTGAATGGTTCCCGTTTCATAAAACGGCATATCCAGGAAGTGGACATTTTCGTCTTTCAACCCTACAAAACGAGCCGTAGCCTTGGCTTCTCCCCTTCTTATCAAGCCTTTTACCGTTCTCACCGCTTCTGAATCGATTTCGCTTTCCTTGGTTTTGAGGAAAGATTTGGCCTCGGCGAAGAGTTTTTCCGCCTGCTCATCCTTTATTCCGAACGCACGATTAAAGTCTACGACAAACTCCATAAAGCGGGAGGCTTCATCATCGGCTACTGCGATATTACCCGATGTTTGATAGGCTACATGTACTTCATGCCCTTGATCGACTAAGCGTTGGAAGGTTCCCCCCATCGGGATTATGTCATCGTCGGGGTGGGGGCTGAAAATAAGTACCCGCTTTTTAGGTGGATCCTTCCGTTCTGGACGGTTGGTATCGTCGGCATTGGGTTTACCACCTGGCCACCCCGTGATGGTATGTTGCAATTGATTGAAAACAGCGATATTGATATCATACGACGAGCCATGCGCAGCCAGCAAGTCGCTCATACCGTTATCGTTATAATCCTTGTCGGTCAGTTTGAGAATGGGTTTATTGAGGTGCAACGACAAATAAGTCGCAGCCTTTCTAATCATTTTATCGTCCCACTCTATCTTATCGACCGCCCAAGGGCTTTTAACCCGGGTAAGTTCAACAGCAGCGTGCTGGTCTATGATAAAGGTGGCGTTACGGTGGGTTTGCAGATAAGAAGCAGGGTTCTTTTCTGTCACTTCGTTTTCAACAGCACGCTTAATAACAGCGGCTTTGCGTTCACCCCATGCCAACAACACGATTCGCTTGGCTGCTAGGATGGTGGCCACCCCCATGGTAATGGCTTTTCTGGGCACCTTGTGAAGCCCTCCGAACTCAGCAGCAGCAGCTGCACGGGTGGAATGATCCAGCGTGATCAAACGGGTATGAGCGTTGATCAATGAACCGGGTTCGTTAAAACCGATGTGACCGTTACCCCCAATCCCCAAGAGTTGAAAGTCAAGTCCACCCATTCTTTCAATCTTTTGTTCGTATTCTCGACAATATTCAGGAATAAGATGGGCGGGAATAGTTCCGTCGGGAATATGGTAGTTACCTTCAGGAATATCGACATGATCGAATAAATGCTCCTTCATAAATCGATGATAACTATAGATTGAGTCGGGCTCCATCGGATAGTATTCATCGAGGTTGAAGGTTATTACGTTCTGAAAGCTCAACCCTTCCTCTTTGTGCATGCGAACTAGCTCCGCATAAACCGTTTTCGGCGATGAACCAGTCGCCAAACCCAGTATACAGGGCTTACCTTCCACTGCTTTTTGCCGAATCAAATCTGCTATTTCATTCGCCACAGCTTTGGAAGCATCCTTTGAGTTCGCATAAATATGCGTAGGGATTTTTTCGTACGTAATAGGTTGGCCAATACTTACCAGATCTCCTTGGGTCTGTGTATTATCAAGTTTTTGCGACGATAAGGTCATGACGGAGTTATACAATGAGGATTAAAAATTAAAACCAATATTGAAATTATG
>JBAYRB010000498.1:0-2959 GCA_041676905.1 Spirosomataceae bacterium | reverse complement strand
CCTAGGTGGCGTGTATCGACACCAGGTGTGATAAACGGAGTTCCGATCGTTCGCATTTGGTAGGACCAGCCGTCGCGGACCTGATAGTTATTAAAATAATTATCCCGACCTCGTTTCTTGGGGTCATCTATTTCGAATTCAGGTCCACCTTGACTCTTTGTATAGAGGAATTCAAGTACAGCTTCGTGAATTTCAAAGGCAGAGCCATACCGGTTCTTCCGGCGGATACGAACGCCATTTAAACCATCGGCAATATTGATAAAGCTATAAAGGGAGCCATCTTCATAGATATTTTGGCGATAGAAGAGTAAATCTGCACCGAAAGTTCGAATTTCAAAACCGACATCGATCGTCCCTAAATGATTTCCGATCCGGTTGGTGGAATCGTGATGATCCGGACTGGTTGTGGGTCCACGTGTACCGAAAATCATCTCCAAGTAGGTTTTCATCGTACGTGGCATTTGTTTGTCGGTAGAGTCTCTAGGGTTAAAAAAGTAGGGACTTTTACCTCCCCATTGTGCCTGATGATTGAACCCCCCATATAGTCTTAGCCAACCTTCAGGGTTGCCCAAGCGCATATACAATTGTTTCTGGTGCAATTTCAAATTCGTTACCACCGGGCGATTGGCATCCATTATGCCATCCGAATAGGACGCAATGAATTGTAACCACCCCTGGGTAAAAGGGATATTGGTATATTCATGAAAGCCGACTTGAATCCGAAAATGGGGCATGGCATTGCCCGACATGACATAGGAACCCGTACCCATGGTGCTATCGGCCAACCCTACTTGCTGTTTTTTGCGCCCCACGAAGGCCTCGAATTTACCTATTCTGACCCCCGCATACGCTTGAGGTAAAAGAAATTTGGCTTCACTCGTGATATTTTCTACAGCTTCCAAGCCACCGATAAAGCGTACCCCATCTTTTTTAGTGGACCGTCCGATAGGGTAAGAACCTTCCCATCCCGCACGTAAACTACCACCTTGTCCCGATTTGGGTACTATGCCCCATTGATTGGTATGTAACCAAAAGGGTAAATGATCCGGGTCGGTAGCCCCCATTCCGGCTATTTCGATATAAGCTGAGTCCTTTTTAAGTGACGCATCATCAGTATTTTGAGCAAACAATGGAAACGGTAGAAATAGTCCAAGCGTAAAGAGAACTCGAAAATATGGGTTCATTTAGAAGGCATAGTTAACTGACAAACGCCCAATCGGGGCCACCCGATATTGTGGCAGGGACAATTTAAAAATGTTATTAATTCTGTGCCAAAGGAATCAGATTTAAGACTACAAACCTAAGATATATGAGGAATAAGTCAATAATTTAAGATGGATCGATTGATTCACCCCAAATAAATTCAGCCCAATTTTACTTTAAATAATTTGTTATTGGCAATTAATTAGTAATAAAAATGTGCTTTTGCCAGTGGGAGCAGGATAGTAGAATCTAGCTAATTTGTGAATATTCGGGTGAAATGTAGATTTTTTGAAAGGATGTAAGGGAAAGGTGAGGAGGAATTGCCCTTGTAGCAGTTTGTAAAATGAGATTTAGCGATTCACCTAGCCATATAATCAGGGTTGAAGCAGTGACAGGATTGCAATACGGGTAAAATTTTGAATAATATGAGTAATCGAATTTATCAAAAACGTTTCATTGGGGCATTATGTATAGCCGCGATGCTGGGAGTTGCATGGGGGATGTTCTATTTTTCGCCGCCCGGTAAATTGAAACCTAAACAAGGAGCGCGAATTTCCCTCATTGGAGGTAATCTAGGGTCCCGAATGATTAACTATGATCATTTTGAAACAGAATTACACCTGCGTTTTCCCACCGCCGAATTGACGGTTAGAAATATGTGTGACGGGGGAGATACGCCGGGCTTTCGGCCTACACCCAATCGAAACGATTCATGGGCATTTCCCGGAGCTGAAAAATTCCAAACCGAATACGCGAATCCATCCGGTAATATCGGACATATGGAAACCCCAGACGAATGGTTAACTCGACTTCAAACCGATATCATCATCGGATTTTTTGGATTTAGCGAATCTTTTAACGGGCCGGAGGGTGTAGAAAATTTTAAAGCCGAACTAGAAGCGTTTATTCAGCACACCCTTGCCCAAAAGTACAATGGGGAATCTGCGCCTCAGCTCGCCCTGGTTTCACCCGTAGCATTTGAGGATATTTCCCACTTAATGGACGTTCCGAACGGAAAGAAAGAGAATGAAAATATTGCCCTATATACCCGGGCAATGAAGGAAGTGGCCGCCGCTCACAATGTATTGTTTGTAGATGCATTTACGCCGTCTAAAAAGTGGTATGCCTCATCGTCAAAACCTTTGACTATCGACGGCTCCCAACTAAATGAAGAAGGATACCGAAAACTAGCCCAGCTGTTAGCCGATAAAATGTTTGGCAACGGAGGCAAGAAAAGCGAGAAATATCGCCAGGAGGTTTACGAGGCGGTCATGGAAAAAAACTTTATGTGGCATAATGACTACAAGATCCCCAATGGCGTTCACGTATACGGCCGCCGGTACAATCCCTTCGGCCCTGATAACTATCCGGCTGAAATAGAGAAGATTCGCCAAATGACGGAAATTCGGGATAAGGCAATATGGGCAGCGGCAAAGGGGGAAAAACTCGACGTAGCAGCGCTGGATAAAACAACCCGAAGTCTACCCGAGGTTAAGACGAATTATAATCCCGAAAGTCATGGAAGTTTACGTTATCTGTATGGAGATGAGGCTCTGTCCTCTTTCAAATTACCACCCGGTTACAAAATTGAACTATTTGCCTCCGAACGTGAATTTCCCGATCTGGCAAATCCGGTGCAAATGTCTTTCGATAACCGAGGTAGGTTGTGGGTAGCCGTTATGCCTACCTATCCACATTGGCGGCCAGGGGATCCGAAACCCAACGATAAAATATTGATTTTTGAAGACACCAACGG
>JBAYRB010000497.1:0-2964 GCA_041676905.1 Spirosomataceae bacterium | reverse complement strand
CGCCCAGGAGATTCGATGGTAAGTTTATCTTGAGCGGGATTTGGCCAAAAGTGGATGGCACCGACATTCGGTTCCTTACCTAGTATGAAAAACTGAACGACCTGTACCGAAGAATATTCGCTATAAAGCTGTCCGGATGTCGCTTTTACCCGATAGCGATAACTACCTCCTTGGGTCAGCGTGTCGCTGATAAGTTCGTTGTCAGTCGTTATAGCGATTACTTCAAAATCCTGTTCTTCGTAGGCTCTTTCCACTATAAAAGTGATCTCTTCATCGGCATGCGGAAAATCCCAGCGGAGTTGTACATAATTTCTATCCAATTCCGCAGTTAGGTTTTCCGGACTTGCGAGGAATTCGTCTACCTTGAAAAAAGGGAGGCCATAACCTAATTCAAAATCAGGGTTTTCGGCCTGATTCCCTAGATTGCGCACAAAATCGGCAATTTCCTGGGCCGTTTTTTCGGGAAAAAGTTGCCAGAGTAAGCTGGCGAATGAAGCAATCAAAGGACTGGCAAAGGAAGTTCCATTGGAAGTCGTAACGCTACCCGTGACCGAACCCACTCGTACCCCGGAGCCGAGGGCTACCACATCAGGCTTGATCTGACCTATTGCATTTGGGCCAACGGAACTAAAGGTGGCGCGATCCCCGGTGGATGTGATCGCTCCAACGGTGAGTACGGAATCGACATCGGCCGGGGCGGTGATATGTTTCCAATTATTATTTCCTTCGTTTCCCGCCGAAACAACCAAGAGTATACCGGTTCGTGCTGCCATTCGTGCCGCCCGTGAAATGAGGGTGGTTTTCCCATCCATTTGTTCATAGGTATAATTGTAGGCCGCATTATCAAAGTCGTAATAGCCTAACGACGTATTAATGACATCCACCCCAAGGCTATCGGCTCTTTCAGCGGCCAACAACCAAGTCACTTCTTCGTAAGGTGATTCGCGGGTATCATCTTCCGTACGGTAAAGCACGTAGTGGGCATTGTAGGCCGGTCCGACCAGTTGACCTTCCCCATAGGAGGCCATTACACTCAATACTTGCAAGCCGTGACGATGATCGTCGTACACGTTAGAATGTCGTGAAATGAAATCGTAAGTGTCGAGTATTTTTCCATTCGCGAAGAGGTGCTGAAGGTAGGCAACTTCATTGGCGCGCGAGAAGCCGGCATCAAAGACACCGATGAGCATTCCTTCTCCCGAAAAACCTAGTTGATGAAGGTTTGGGACACCCAGCATTTCGAGTTGGCGGGCGCTATTGCCGTAATCGATCGTTTGTTCGGTCGAAAACTTGCTCTTGGTAGCCTTCCGACCATTAGGTTGCGAGACAGGAAGATTGCGTTCAATGCCTTTAAAAAAGGGCATGGCCTGGATCTGTTCCAATTGAGAATCGGAAGCCTGGACAATGACCCCATTGAACCATTTGGTTGTATGGAGCACTTGAGCGCCGGATAAACGGACTGCCTCGACGTAAGCCGGATTTACTGGCAGGTCGGTTTCCACAATGGGAATATTTTGTCGAGAGCGCCTCTCAATCGCTCTTTCCGTTAAAAACGCACTCGGTTGATCAACATGATAGGGGGTGCCTTGCTTATCAGTGAATAAAATCAAATACCACGGATCGTTTTGTGCATGGACGACCGAAGCACTGATCACCATTAATAGGATGATTCGAAACAAAGGTTTAGCGATTTTTTTCCACATAGGAACCGAGCTAGAGGTGCCGATGAGATCTAGTACTTAATTATACGTAGGGCAAGGTGAAATGTTGCTTTAATTCAAGATTCCAGGGGAAGTATTTACGTTCCCCAAATAAGGACAATTCACTAAGGATTGCAGACCGTCGAATTTGACACGGTCCTTGTCATACCCATGGGAAAGCCGTAGTGATTGCGTGATATTATTGTCGCCCATGGAAAGATCGACGTCTTCCATGGTAAATTGACATGGATGTTCGTATCCGGCCGCATGGGTAATTTCAATGATTTCCTTGGTGAAGGTTTTCATATAATTGTAAAAACGCTCACTTTTTAGGGTTGGGTCTAAGCCGGCGACCAGCCATCGGTTATTGGTGGCTACCCCCACGGGGCAACGATTGGTATGGCAAAGTTGAGCTTGGATACATCCGATTGACATCATCGCTTCCCGGGCTACAGCAACCAGGTCTGCGCCCATCGCAAAAGCCATCACGGCTTTATCGGGAAGGCCGAGTTTTCCGGATGCAATAAAAGCGACTCTTTCGGTCAGGTGGTAGCGCTGGAAAATTTTATATACGTGTGCAAACGCATATACAAAGGGCAAGGAAACGTGGTCGGCAAAGGACGGTGGTGCTGCTCCTGTGCCTCCTTCCCCGCCGTCGATGGCAATGAAGTCGGGTCCCTTCCCGGTTTCCACCATTGTTTTAGCTAGTTCCTCCCACATTTCCAATTTCCCGACGGCTGACTTTATTCCGACGGGCAAACCTGTGCGCGAAGCCATTTCCTCGATGAGTTCCACCATTTCCGGAATATTGGAAAAAGCGGTGTGGTAAGGCCTTGATACGATGTCCTTTCCCATTGGAACCCCTCTGATTTCGGCAATTTCGCTGGTTATTTTACTGGCCGGCAGTACGCCCCCCTTGCCTGGTTTGGCACCTTGGGAGAGCTTTAATTCCAGCATTTTTATGCAAGGGTTACCCTCAGTCAGTCGGGCAAGCCTATCCATGTCGAGGTTTCCGGCGTGATCGCGGACGCCGAAATAGGAAGTCCCGATGTTGAAAACTACGTCGGCACCCAATTTATGGTAGGGTGACAAACCCCCTTCTCCGGTATTGTGGTAGCAACCGAATTTCGCTGCTCCCCGGTTGAGGGCCATAATGGCATTGGCCGACAAAGAACCGTAACTCATCGCGCTGATGTTAATGACCGAGCGGGGTCTATAGGGCTTAGCTCTTTGGTGAAATTCGCCAATGAGTTTGGCCGAGGGT
>JBAYRB010000496.1:0-2966 GCA_041676905.1 Spirosomataceae bacterium | reverse complement strand
GAGTTTTCAAGTTGGCGAGTTCTTCTTTTTTGGCTTCCAGTCCCTCCTGTTTGGGAGCACCGCAAGAAGCCGCTATTATTAGAATGGTCAGAATTAGTAATAGACGTGACATAATATGGTCTGAGTTAGTCGTTTAAGCCTTATTTAGTTTTTGTGGTGGTATAATTCACCTCGCGCTTTTTGCAGGTCTACTTTCGCGATCATTAGGTCGTACAAGGCGGCAAAGTAGTTGGTCTGGGCTTCTTTTAGGGAGGACTCGGCATTGATTACTTCTATATTGGAACCTACACCTTCCTGATATTTTATTTTAGAAACCCTGACCACTTCCTGTGCGAGGTCTATGTTGCGTTGGTGGGTTTTCAGCGTTTCCAGCGCATTGGTGAAATTCACGTTGGCTTGTTGGACCTCCAGGTCGATCGATTGTTCGAGGAGCTGACGGTTGTTGTTGAGTTGATCCCGAACGATTTTCTTTTGTTGCATTTGGTAATGCTTTGACAAACCGTCGAAAATGGGAATTTGGAGATTCAGTGTAAAGGCCGCGTTGTTAAACCAACGGGTAGACAAGAGAGAATTGAAAACGTTATTCCCGTTGTTATGGCCATACCCCAACGTAGCGCTTAACACGGGCAAATAACCGCTGCGGACGTTCTGAATATCCAACTCAGCTAATTTTTGTTGGGTCAATATAAGCGAGTATTCTATTCTGTCTTGGTAAACATCGCTTCCCGGGCTGGCCAACATAGCCCTGAACTGCTCCAGATTTTGTTCGGCGTTCAGCTCATCGGTGAGTTCAATTTCCGCATCCTGGGGCATTCCCATTTGGAATTTGAGAAGTCCTTTGCTCAGTGCTATCAGGTTTAATACCTTAGCTTTCTCATTGAGAAGATTGTTTCGCTGGACTTCGATTCGGTCGACATCGATTTTTTCTACGAACCCGGTTTCATAGAGAAGTTTGGTTTCGCGTAGCAATGTGTCGACTCGGGCGATATTCAGATCCAAAATTTGAGCTTGCTGTTGGGCTACTTGTACTGAATAGTAAGCTTTGTGTACGGCTTCAGCAACGTCCGTAGCCGATCTTTCCACCCCTTTCTGGGCAAGCTCCCGGTAGGTGGCGGCAGCCCGTAGACCAACGAAATAAGAGCCATTAAACAAAAGTTGATTCCAGTTGACGCTCGCCATTCCGGTGTGTCGGATACCAAATTCCATGGCGATAGGCGGCGCATCGGCTGGGGCAGTCGGATCAAAAAGATTTGCCGGTGCAAAGAAACGTTGGATAATAATATTATTGGTATAAGAAAAGTTGCCGCTCAATTGAGGTAAGCCGATTGCTCGAGTTTCCCCAATTTTGGCTTCGGCGGCCAAAACTTCCAGTTGTGCGTTCTTTACATTTATGTTCTTTTGAATGGCATATTGAACGGCCTCATCCAAAGAAAATGCACCTTGAGCCATAGCCGGATGAGTCACAGCAAAACCAATTGCTGCAAGAGCCAGACATTGAATAAAATGTTTCATGAAAATTGAATTTGAATAGGTGATCGGTAAATCCAGAAAATTTGTACTGCTAACAGCCGTCGAAACCCGGATTACAGTGTCGACTAAATTGAGAAGCGAAGACGGAACTACAATTAAAAAATATCCGTTATCGCATTCTACAACAGCTAATGGTACATAGGATGAATGACATGGTCTTCAGGATTTTGAATTTGTGATGTAGTACCCATGAAAAATTCGGGGCTGCAAAGATTTCTAATTATTTTTTTCTATACAAGGTATCCCTATGATTTCTTGCCCTATGGCAATATATTTACTCGGTACAAATGGGAACGACTCGCTATGAGCAACTTAAAGCCGTCGTTAATAGTATTTTTATTATTATCCAGAATTGGACTTTTTTAGTATTTTTAACATAACTGAAGAATTGAACATTAGAGAATTGGATCCTATTTTGTCCGTTTTTCGTTCCTAATTAAATCGCTATAACCGAAAACCGACTGGTGATTTTATCCCCTCATAGAGTGGGAGGACGACTAGGTCGATTTTGGTTTGTAAATTTTGGTATTTATCATCAATTTCGTGCTCTTTTTTGGACGGATGGTAAAATAAGGAGTTGAAAAGTCTTGAAAAGGTTTCAACGGTTTCATCAAAAAGCTAATGTCCCGTACTTTAATTGTTTTTTATTAAGAAATGAAAAGCTACATTGATCTGATTCAGCAGTCGTTTGAATTCCCCACCATGGAATTCAATGTTGAATACAATCAGTTGATGTTCAACAATGTACCTTTGATGGATATCATTAATGAACACGGCACTCCACTAAAACTGACCTATTTGCCCAAAATAGGAGAGCATATCGAAAATGCTCGCATGTTTTTTAGAAATGCATTCAAGCGGCACAATTATAAAGGGACTTACACTTATTGTTATTGTACCAAATCTTCCCATTTTAGGTTTGTACTCGAGGAAGCGTTGAAACACAATATCCATATCGAAACTTCTTCCTCCTATGACATACCCATTATCCGGGAATTGTACCGTACGGGGCATGTTACCAAATCGACCTTCATCCTCGCCAATGGTTTTAAACGCCCGCTCTATACCCAATACCTGAGCGAGCTGATCAACGAGGGCTTTAACGCAATCCCGATTTTGGACAATTTGAAGGAGATTGAAGAATACGAAAAACTCACTAATGCCGAAACAGTGAATTTCGGAATTCGCATCGCTACCGACGAAGAACCCAATTTCGCATTTTATACTTCTCGACTAGGGATCCGATATAGCGATGTGATGGACCTATACAGAGAAAAAATTGAACCCAACCCTCGGTTTAAACTGAAAATGTTGCACTTTTTCATTAATACGGGGATTAAAGACAGTGCCTACTATTGGAGTGAGTTAACCCGCTTCATGTTTAAGTACTGCGAAATGCAAAAGGTTTGCCCCGATTTGGATTCGATCGATATCGG
>JBAYRB010000495.1:0-2969 GCA_041676905.1 Spirosomataceae bacterium | reverse complement strand
TTTTACAAAGTAGGGAATGGCTTCAGCATTTGCTTCCACGCCCTTCTTCGTATCTCCAAAAACGGGCGGGATAATCAATAAATCGGTGGAATTTACATCTTTCAAAAGCCGATTGGTTTTAACAAGGTATTCCCCATGACTGGCGGGCACCTGAGATCGGAGCCCCACATATTCCACTTCAAAAACAGGTTGTTTACCGAAAGTGGTAAGGAATTCATTGGCGGTATTGAAGGTCCGAAAAGGGGGGGTAATCGCTTCAATAACTCCGTATTCAGGGACAAAAACCGAGATCTGCATCGTCTATTCTGTGTTTTATTTATTCCATCGTGATGAATTGTCGTAATCCACCCCTCTAATTGTCATTTTCATAACGCTCATGCATTCGGGTTACTGTTGTAATTTTGAAACATGAAATTTTAATAAAAAACGAAATAAAAAAAGAAAATGGCAACACGAATCACAGTACAAGCAACGGTAAATGCTCCCGTAGAAAAAGTTTGGAAGGTATGGAACGCTCCCGAGCACGTCGTAAATTGGAATAGTGCCGACCCCAGCTGGCATTGTCCAAAAAGTGAAAATGATCTGAGAACCGGAGGTAGTTTTAAGCACCGAATGGAAGCCAAAGATGGCAGTTTTGGTTTTGATTTTGAAGGTATTTACGATCGGGTAGCACTGCATGAAGAGATTACCTACACGATGCCTGATGGGAGAAGAGCTACGACCCTATTTAAGGAAGAAGGTGATCAGACCTATGTAGAAACCACGTTTGACGCCGAAACGATGAATCCCGTAGAGATGCAAAAGGCCGGCTGGCAATCGATCTTGGATAATTTTGTACGGTATGCTGAATCCCTTGATTAAACCTTTATTAACCACGACAATGAAAAAGAATAAAATTATATTTTGGGTTGCCACGATTGCAATCGCTATATGGGAAGGGGCTATGCCCCTGAGTACCCTCCTATTTGCTCCTGAATACGTCAATTTAGGAACGAAACCCTTGGGTTATCCCGACTATTTCGCCTATGCTCTTATCGTCGCAAAAATATTGGGTGTCATAGCTATATCGGTTCCAAAGGTTCCCGCACGTATTCAGGAATGGGCTTATGCAGGGCTAGCGTATAATTTAATCTTCGCTACGCTGAGTCATATTATAGTCGATAAGAATATTAGCTACATATTGATGCCCTTAGTCGTGCTGGGAATATTGGCTTTGTCTTACCTCTATAAACCTAAAGCTTATGTTCCTGCCGTAAGTTAGATCGATAATGAACAGCAGCTTGAGGCAAACGTTTGCCAAAAAATAAGTGGCGAAAAGTGAGTTTGAATTGAATATGCAAGGAGAAATGAAAGAGGAACTGATGGTAGGAAGTGCTGTTTTTGTCACCTTTTCGGGCAATTGTAAAAACGCACTGACCTTTTATCAGTCATGTTTCGGCGGTCAACTCAACTTTCAATTTCTCGATGTGAAAATACCCGGAGTTAACGAAACACCTATTCTTATCGGTTCGCTAAAGTCAAAATGGATCCGTATTTATGGTTCGGATCTGGTTCCAAACGAAGGGCGTTTAATCGGTAATAGTTTGGCAATATTTGTTAATTGCCAAGATAAGGATCAACGAAATAACCTGATGGAAAGGTTGAACGATGACTCAAAAAGACCGATTACCGAATCCGAACGCGACAATCCTTTGATTGAAATCACCGATCGTTTTGATGTAAGCTGGATCCTAGCTGTTTGAAAGATGTAATAGGCACACCTTTGCATAGGGAAAAACCTACGATTTTAGTGACGCATCCTAGGCCAATATTTCTACACAATGGGGGGGAGATCTCAGGAACATGCCTCTATACCAGTGCTTTATACTTGTTAATTAGGAGGTTAGGATAATAAGTTTTTCTAAATTGATAACAGGTTATTGGGTAGTTTTAAAGGCGTCTTCGACCAATTAGGTTGGGAAATATTTGATGGGCAATTCGCTCGGATGAAGTTAGGTTGGGTCCGCACTAAATCAGGCATGAATCTTTTGTCGGTTTGATTACCCAGTAAAAATAATGGCATTTTCAAATTCACTTTTGCCACTTAATCACAACGTCATGAAAGATTTACATAAGAAAAAGATTGATTTTGAGCCGGATATTTTGCCAGATCAAATAGAAGGGAGATCACTGCATGCTCAATGTTCGTATCAATACCCGGATATTGATACGGCAAAAATGGCTTATCTAAAAGCCCGGCAACGTTTGTTGGACGTCAATAATTGGGAACATTATATCGATGGAATTACGGCTGAGTTTCGATTAGCTGACACTCAAGGCAGCCTTGTCGATGGTACTGCCAAAAAGGGTTTGATGATTCGCATTGATATACCCGGGCTTGGAACTGTCGCTGGGAAAGGTTACGATTGGGTAACCATTGAAGAGGTGGAGGAGGGTAGCAAACAAGAACTTGATTTTCTGGCGTTTCGGGTAAAACCCGCTGATAATCCCAAAAGTGAAAATACACCGGAAAGTGAAAATATTGCTCATTTTTATTCCTCCGATTCCACCGGAACCTTTGTACTCTATCGTGCGGGTCTTGAAGTGACCTGCTCGGTCTACGATCGCAATTTGAAGGCTAATACGGCCGAAAATAGCCAAGTGGTGGATACCGTTCGAAATTCCATAATCGGTACCTCAGCGGCCATGGGTATTTCAGGTATACAATGGCAAAATTTAGTTGATGCTATGGTCTTACCACAGGAAGAAGTCTGATTTTAGATATTCCATAGAACCTACGATCTCGAATACGTATATATGTAGGCGTTATTTTGTTCCGCCATCGGCCAATGTCCATCGGGTAACAATAACCTATGCGACAATTAGTCAAGAAACCCCTTTTGATTCCCGTAAACGCGATCAGCTATTGTCAGTGTATACGAAACTTCCTTTTTCTAGGAGGAAGAAGAAGTAAGATGAGGAATATAAGT
>JBAYRB010000494.1:0-2972 GCA_041676905.1 Spirosomataceae bacterium | reverse complement strand
TTTCTTCATTGAATCTATATTTATAAAGTGGTGAACGTTTATAGCTAATAGAACGCTATATCTCGCAATTGTAATACTTTTTTTATTAACGGACCTAAAATTTGCTAGTTAATAGCAAAGGGGCACATCCTCTAACTTCATGTATTTTCGATAATAATTTACTCCTGACCAAGTACCGTTGAACAGGGCAATCGATTTCACGAGTCTTGAGACCTAAATAACAGAATTAACACCGCTTTAAAGGAAGTTCACACCCCCGCTTGCATAATTGTTCAATTACAGAGGTGATTGGCAATTTTTCTGCAAACGTTTGAAAAATTTTTTCAAACGTTTGCATTGGGAGTGAGATATGTTCTATTTTTTATTTTAATCGTACAATACCTACTATTGTGTGAATTTTCCTGACGCATCCGTATTTATTTAACTAATTATAAGTAATCCTATGCAAAATTTTATTTGTAATCAGAGTAGGGGAACGGTCAAGCTAAGACGTTGGGTGACGTTTCTCTTGACTTTTTACGCCTGTCTGGGTTGGGCTCCTTTATCGTGGTCCTCCATCCACACCTTATCAACTTCACTGGAACAATCGATTAGAGGAAAGGTGGTAATAGATGCTAGCGGGGAGGCTTTGCCAGGGGTGACCGTGATGCTTTACGAAGCTAGCGGTTCGGGTCGGCAAGGTACGACCACTGACGAAAAGGGGGAATTCTCCTTTACAGGATTGAAAGACGGCACAGCCTATAATCTTGAATTCAGTTTTATAGGTTTTGAAAAGCAGTCGGTTGAAGCGTATATACCTACGGCTGAGAATCGAGGATATTTGGAGATCAGACTGAGAGAATTAGCCTCTAGCTTGGCGGAAGTCGTGGTTGTAGGTTATGGTAACACCCAGAAGAAAGATATCACCGGCTCAATAAAGTCCTTAAAATCAGGTGAGTTTAATGCTGGGATTATAAACTCTCCGGAACAACTGCTGCAGGGAAAGGTTGCGGGGGTAAATGTAACTTCGGCAACAGGCGAACCGGGCGGAGCGCAGAGTATCACTATTCGCGGACCTGGTACGGTTCGAAACGGAAGCACGCCCCTTTTTGTAATTGACGGGATGGCTTTGGACAACTCAGGTACCGGAGGAGCGATGAACCCGTTGAATTTCCTAAACCCTGACGATATCGAATCGATGGACGTACTTAAAGATGCTTCTGCAACAGCTATTTATGGTGCAAGGGGGGCAAATGGCGTCATTTTAATCACTACCAAAAGAGGGAAAGAAGGCTTTTCAGGCATCAATTATTCGGGGAGTGTCGGTATTTCGAAAATAGCCCGAAAATTACCGTTATTGTCAGCGGAAGAGTTTAGGAAAGAGGTAAGAGCATTAGGAGGAACCGATCTTATTGACGAAGGTGGGAATACCGATTGGCAGGATGAAATTACACGTACTGCCATTACTCATAACCATAACCTCAATTTGAACGGAGGAACAAAGGGTTTTAGTTATTTCGGTTCCCTGGGGGTACAGAAACAAGAAGGTATATTGAGGGGGAACTCTCTGGATCGATACTCGGGGCGTATCAATTTGAATCAAAAGCTACTCAACGATCAGGTGAGTATTGATGTAAATTTGAATGCGTCCAATACAAAAAACAACCGGCCCCCTATTGGGGGTATGCTAGGTGGTGCGCTTTCTGCCAATCCTACCTATCCCGCGTATAATGCATCGGGTAAGCCGTTCCACTATCCAGACGGGACCAATCCCCTTATTCCGCTGGCATTGGAAAAGGATATTACTGAAACCAACCGGATCATTGCGAGTATAACGCCTTCCGTAACGCTTGTGGAGGGCTTGGTGTATAAACTCAATTTTGGGTTAGACCATTCCACATCAGTCCGGGACCTGCAGTCACTGGCTAATGAAGAACCTTTCCAGGAGGGACGATTCCAAACAATTGACCGGAAAAATTCAAATCAACTGATTGAAAACTACCTCACCTATACCCTTGAAAAGCCACGCTATTCATTGACGGCACTTTTGGGACATTCGTATCAAAAGCTGTATGTACAGGAGCGATCTTTCAGCATTAACCGTTTGCCCCTCACGGAGGTAGAACCCATTTACAATCCAGGCATAGGTCAAGATCTGACCCTAGCACAGAACCGACCTTATGGTTTTGCTCACGAAAATGAACTTCAATCCTTTTTCTCCCGTGTAAATTACCAACTCGCCGACAAGTACCTGGCAACCGCTACTTTGCGGATCGATGGGTCTTCAAAATTTGGAGCCAACAATAAATATGGAGTCTTCCCTTCATTTTCAGTAGGATGGCGTTTGTCGGAAGAGGATTTTATGAAATCTACACCTTTCTCGGATTTAAAATTGAGAGCAGGGTGGGGACAAACCGGAAACCAAGAAATTCCTCCGAAAATTACCCATGCCCTATTTACTTCCACCATCAGCAACAGCACCAGTTACCCCCTGGATAACTCCAATATTTATTCACCCGGGACCACCTACACCCGTTTAGCAAACCCCAATATCCAATGGGAAGTGTCAACCCAAACCGATATAGGTCTTGATTTTGCTTTGTTTCAAGGTGCAATCAGTGGAACGATTGATTATTTCAATAAAATTTCAAAACATATCTTGTTGGAAGTTATACCTGCTGACCCGGTACAACCGGCAGGTAGCCTATGGACCAATGTGGCCGACATGGAGATCCGAAACCAAGGAGTGGAGTTTGATCTTCATTACCGAAAACGCTTGTCGAGTGACTTGACTTATGGACTGGGTGTGAATGCGACCTTTATTAAAAATGAAGTTAGCAACTCACCCTATTCTGTAATTCCCTCAGGTTCAGTATCAGGGTCCGGCCTTACGTCTTCAACCATCAATGGATATATGAACGGTCAGCCCATCGGGACATTTTTCCTAAGGGAATTCATTGGTTTTGACGAAAATGGTATAGGCGTTTATAGGG
>JBAYRB010000493.1:0-2987 GCA_041676905.1 Spirosomataceae bacterium | reverse complement strand
CTTATACCCTTCGAAATCCGCTTTATCATTGGACTCACCTCGAACTTCGCCGCTATTTTGACGAATACGAACTACTTAGCCCCGCCAATGCAGATCGTATCTACGATGAAATCAGCGCTAAACTAAACTCACCTGAATATTCCGTAAGGAGTCTACTGAAAAAAATGGACGTAAGAGTGGTCTGTACCACAGACGACCCCTTGGATAGCTTGGAGTATCACCAAAAAATCAAAGAAGAAGGGATTGATCTAAAAGTATTACCCACGTTCCGTCCAGATAAATTCATCCTTATAGAAAATAGTAATTATACCGAATTCATTGATCGCTTCGCTGCCCTGACTGACATTGAAATCGATTCTTTCGACAAATTGGTCGAAGCACTTCGCAGACGGGCGGATTTTTTTGCATCGATGGGTGGTCGATTAGCAGACCATGGACTCGAACGTATTTCGGCGGTAGACTTTACGCTGGAAGATGCCGATAAGGTTTTCAAGAAACGTTTAGCCAACAGTACCCTCTCTTTTGATGAAATAGAACTGTTTAAATCAGCGCTCTTACATCAACTAGGAACGATCTATCATGCACTTGATTGGACCCAACAATTCCACTTAGGTGCCATGCGTAATAATAACCGAAGAGCCATGCGCACCCTAGGTCCTGATACGGGTTGGGATAGCATTGGAGATTACCCACAAGCTCTGTCATTGTCGCGTTTCCTGGGCAAATTGGATGAATATAACCAACTAGCCAAAACCATCATTTATAACCTTAATCCCGCTGACAATGAAATCATTGCGACCATGACTGGTAACTTCAACGACGGTTCGGTAGCAGGGAAAATTCAATTTGGTTCAGGATGGTGGTTCCTCGATCAAAAAATCGGAATGGAAAACCAAATGAATGCCTTATCCAATATGGGCCTTATCAGCCGTTTCGTGGGGATGCTCACCGATTCCAGAAGTTTTCTATCCTTTCCACGACATGAATATTTCCGTCGGATTCTCTGTAATTTATTCGGTAATGATATCGAAAACGGTGAATTACCTAACGATATAGCCTGGACAGGCCAGATCATCCAAAACATCTGTTACAATAACGCGAAGGAGTTTTTCAAATTCTAAGCAAATATGAACCGGTCGGCAAAAACGGCGTACCGGTTCATATTTATCTGCTTTAAGCAGGTAAACCCTTCCCCACGATTACTTTTTGTAGTATATAACTATTCTTTATGGAAAAAAAGACGAACTTCCGATGGACCGTAGTCGCCCTACTGTTCTTCGCTACCACCATCAACTATCTCGATCGTCAGGTATTAGGACTTCTAAAACCTACGCTGGAAGTTGAATTTGGATGGTCTGAAACCGATTATGCAAAAATTGTAATGGCTTTTTCAGCCGCCTATGCTTTAGGACTCCTGTTTTATGGTGGTTTTGTAGACAGGGTGGGTACGAAAATTGGCTATGCCATCTCCATCATCATTTGGAGCGTCGCTGCCATGTTTCACGCTGCCGCCCGCTCGACCTTAGGCTTTATCATCGCGCGGGCTTCCTTAGGGCTGGGTGAATCGGGTAACTTCCCCGTCGCCATTAAAGCGACAGCGGAATGGTTTCCCAAGAAGGAACGAGCCTTTGCCACGGGTATATTTAATTCTGGCGCCAACATCGGAGCCGTGGTAGCCCCCATTATGGTCCCCTGGATACTTGGTGTATGGGGCTGGGAAGAAGCTTTTATTATCACGGGAGCCATCGGTTTTATCTGGCTAGGCTTTTGGTGGTTTATGTATGAAGTACCCGCTCGCAAAAAAGGCATCTCTAAGGAAGAGTATGATTATATTCATAGTGATGATCACGAGGAAGAAGAAGTAGTTGAAGAAGAAGTCGAACAAAAATCAACCACCAAAACATGGTTAAGGCTGTTCCGAATTCGGCAGACATGGGCTTTTGTTTTCGGTAAATTCCTAACGGATCCGGTCTGGTGGTTTTTCCTATACTGGCTTCCCTCCTACTTTGCGAGTACCTTCGCTCTCGATTTGACCAAACCCAGTCCGCACCTCGCTATTCTTTATACCGCTACCACAATCGGTAGTATTGGCGGCGGTTACTTATCGGGATATTTCATTAAAAAAGGAATGGCTGTCTTTAAAGCTCGGAAAACGGCCATGCTATTGTTTGCCCTAATCGTTGTTCCGATCGTATTCGCACAATATTGTACAAATATCTGGCAGGCTGTAGCCCTGATAAGTCTAGCTGCTGCTGCTCACCAAGCATGGAGTGCCAATATCTTTACTACTGCCTCTGACATGTTCCCCAAAAAAGCAGTGAGTTCAGTAGTTGGTATCGGTGGGATGGCCGGGTCGGTAGGAGGTATCTTATTCCCGCTTTTTGTGGGGCATATCCTCGATGCAGCTAAAAACGCAGGAAATATCAATACAGGTTATAACCTAATTTTTATTATCTGTGGCCTAGCCTATCTATTCGCCTGGGTAGTGATGCACTTCTTTACCCCCCGGATGGAAAAAGTGAAATTATAAAGTTTACACAACTTTATGAAAAGCTTCCTGCTAACCACAGGAGGCTTTTTTTATTTAAATGGACTCCAACTCGTGATGACTTTTTAGTCGACGCACGAAATCTGAATTCAATTGAATTCCTGCATCCGCCAATGCTTTCAGAATATTAGAACCCAATTGCGTGTTGGTATGATTAAACTCAAGTGGTCCGTTGATTTTGATAAACTTTATTCGATCTAACAGTTTGAGCGAAGGAGAGCCCTCACCCGCAAAATTGATCTCACAATTGCTAAAACTAACTCCCTTTTTTGTCCTTATCGTAAATCCAACCGGTTGTTTCGAGGAGTCAGCCCCAATTAGGATAGAACAGTTATCAAAAAGTATCTTACCTTGAAAATTATCACCCGTTGAAAAAGCATTTACCGTTGAATTCCTTAGGTCTACACTAGCCATACTATTTCCCAAATCGACACTTACT
>JBAYRB010000492.1:0-3003 GCA_041676905.1 Spirosomataceae bacterium | reverse complement strand
CTCCCCGGACGCCTGCAAGGTGGTTTTACTCGATCAAAATTTTGTGAATAAAGAACTGTTAAGATTTGGGGGATTTTCTCATAGAACTTTTAAGCTCGACCATTGTAGTTCAGTCGATTATAGAATCCTTTCTGTCGTCAAAAACTGGTTGATAGTCAATTTTTTAGAGAAGTCCCCCCAATAAAGCTTACTATTACTATCACATATAACTACACCCCAGAGCCATGCGCTTTGGCTTCAATATACCTCCTTCTATCTGGTATGCGGGAATCAATCCATCAATTGGGTTATTCCCGCTTTTATTTCAGCTCAAAATTAATGGGTAGGGAATATCGCATAGGAACCGGAAGACCCCGTTTTATACCTGGCTTCCATTTTCCGGAAGTCAGTCTGACAATACGGAGTGCCTCTTTGTCCAGGTCAGGGTCGATATTGTTGATAATTCCAAGATCGCTAATCGTACCGTCCCTATCCACGACAAATGAGATGACCACTCTACCCTGTTTTTTAGCCCTCGCGGCTTCCATAGGATATTTAATGTTTTGAGCTAAAAAACGATACATCTTATCATCTCCTCCCTCGAAGCTGGGGTAGACTACCAATTCGGTATAATTAATTACCTGATCCCCAACCCATCGTTTCCCCTCTAATAATCGACTTCGCTCATATTCCTCCTCAATCTTTTCCCCTGCCGGAGATGTTAATTTCCAGGTTCCGTATAGGAATCCGCTTTCAATCCTCCCGATACCCCATTTAAAACCAGCTTCGGTGATTTCCCCATTGCCGTTCACCAACAGCGCTTTACCCGTAGAATCATTGAGGGCTATAATCTTATAGATTTCCTCCCCATTACTTAAGGTTTCGGTGTAGTACTTTTCCTTTAAAATCGAATTAGGATACCAAGCCATCGTTTGCGTAATTGCCCCGCCTTCATAGAGCCGTATCCTGGCGGTTTGCCCATTTGCATAGAATACCTTGTCGTGCTCCCCAGGCACAATTTCCTTGACAACCCGTCGATTTTGAGTAATTACATATTCTGGAAAATGCGTTTTAAAAGAATTCAAACCTAAAACTAAAGCATAAGCTTCCGAATCGCCCAAATACTTTTCTAATTCATCTACGTTGACATCTAACATTCGAGCTGTCTGATCAGCTGACAAGCGAACAGGCTTTAATTCGATCACTTCATACTTCCCCCACTTTTTCCCTTTCTTTTCAGCCCATCGAATTTCGTCAATCGGCAACCCGTTATCATCGACCTTAATGCGAAGATGATAAGATGCTTCTTCCAGCTTTGTTGTTTGCCTCAAAAAGCTGTCGTAGTAAAAATCAAATGCCATATCTGCGGCTTTATAGCCTTCTAGTGGGACATGCGGAAATTGTATCGTAAAATTGAAATATTGCCGGACAGAATTCCCTTCTTTAATCGCTGGCACCCAAGCCCTGAATAGCTTAAAAATCCTTAAAACTTCTTCGTTAGCCGCTTCATTTAAACCATTTACGACTTCGAGAGACGACATAGTCCCGTCGGTTTCAATAATCCCTCTAACATCAACATTCCCCTGAATCGGTTTAACCCTATTGACGAAGGGAATTTGGATGTTATGTCGAACAAATTCTAAAAATGTTGGCATTCCCCCTTTGGGTTGTGCGGGATGATCTACTTGACTAGCTTCAAAAATTTGTTGAGCGTTTAAATTTAAAAAGGAGAGGAAAATGAATAGTGTGACTATATAACGCTTATGCATTGTTGTCAAATAATTGTATTCGTTGGTTAACTTAAAAACAGTTATAACTTTTAACGTATTGATGAAAACTGGATAACAACTCCCAGTAATTTAAGTCCTTACTAATTCCCCAAACGAAGGGTGGTGACATTGGTTGGAGGTAGACATGCCCTAGCACTTTGTCGTTCTCACACTTTTCAGTAGCTTCGTAACCTCCACAAAAAGTCGTTTCAAAAAAGACTAATTTCATTCATTCGACAACAAAGATATCGATTCAACGAACCATTTTTACTAAACGAAATACAAACTTCATTTTATGATCATATTCTCCAAAAGAACATGTTGGGCTTTCGCCCTTTTTCTCACTTACAGTCTCAACCTATTTGCGCAAAACCATTCAGGTCAAAAACCACCCAATATTATCATTTTCCTAGTCGATGATATGGGCTGGCAGGATACCTCGGTCCCTTTTTGGGAAGAAAGGACTCCTTACAACAAGCGATATCGTACGCCTAATATGGAGCGATTGGCTCGGGAGGGAATGAAATTCACCAATGCCTATGCATTTCCCGTTTGCACCCCCAGTCGCGTAAGTCTGATGACCGGTGTAAATCCTGCTCGACACCGTATTACCCATTGGACCTCCCCAAATCCGAATACCAACACCGATTACGCAGACACTACCTTAAATTCGGTAGAGTGGAATATCCAAGGATTTAGTCCGATCGAAGGAGTCCCGCATACCTTCTTTGGCACTCCACTACCTACCTTGCTTAAACAATTGGGCTACTATACCATTCATAGTGGGAAGGCACATTTTGGTTCCAGTGGTACTCCTGGCGGAGATCCGAGGAATTTGGGCTTTGATGTTAATATAGCGGGCAGTTCCATTGGGCACCCGGCCAGTTATTACGGTCAGCAAAATTACGACCGACTGGTCAATGGGAAATCGAACCGAAATGCAGTTCCGGGACTGGAAGCCTACCATGGAACGGACACTTTTCTCACCGACGCCATTACTCAGGAAGCGTTAAAAGCCCTCGAACACCCTATACGTAATAACCAGCCATTTTTTTTGCATTTATCGCATTACGCTGTACACACGCCCATTCAGGCTGATCCACGTTTTGTAGACCATTATCTCCAGATGGGCTTAGATACCATCGAAGCGAATTATGCTTCCTTGGTCGAAGGGATGGACAAAAGTCTAGGAGATTTGCTAGACTATTTGGAACAACATCATCAGCACGAACGGACCATTATCTTTTTTTTATCT
>JBAYRB010000491.1:0-3003 GCA_041676905.1 Spirosomataceae bacterium | reverse complement strand
GATTTTAAAAATCGACGGCTGGAATGGGTTGCCTATATTGCAGGCAAAAGGGAATCCAGGAGGTTGATGGGTGATGTTGTTCTTCAACAACAGGATATAGATAATCGCACCCACTTTCCGGATGCAGCGGTTACAACCACCTGGTCTATCGATTTACACCATCCGAAGATCATACCCAATTTTCAAGAAGAACCCTTTCGAGCGCGCTGTGTTAAAACGAAAATTGAGCCCTATGCAATTCCTTATCGAAGTCTATATTCTCGAAATATCGCTAACCTGTTCATGGCCGGACGCAACATCAGTGTGACCCATGTTGCCCTGGGCACGGTACGCGTTATGCGGACAACCGGCATGATGGGAGAAGTAGTCGGAATGGCTGCGTCGGTATGTATCAAAAACAAAGCTACCCCGAGAGAAGTTTATGAAAAACATCTCGAAGAGTTAATTGACTTGTTTAAAAAAGGTGTACCTTCTATGTATTCCGAAATCTCTGAAAGTACCAAAACTATATGAAGTTGCCCGCAATAATTGGCCTATTCCTATTAACCCTTACCTTTTTTTCCTGTAACAATGCTGCCTCCTCTCGCGAAGAACTACTTTCGACAGAGGTCCGACAAGAAGCCTTGGAAGTGCTTCAGCAGACCCTCCGCGATAGTCTACGCTGGGAAAAAGTGCACGCTGCTGAAGCTTTAATCCACCTTCATTATTTTGACTCTATCGAAGAAGTCTTCCTAGAAGAAGAACGGCAGCGAGGCCATGAACCTCAATATCGAATTGGCATCTGGCGAGTACTTGCCCAATTGCCAACCTACCAAGGCCACCCAAACCCCTGGATTGAAAAAATTCTGGAAGTGTACAACCAACCCGATGCTACGGATCGAATCCACGCATCTGAATCAATTGCCAAATTAAAATACCCCGTCGACGCACTACCTGATGAAAAGTCCAAGATCGTAACACTATTTACCCAATGGGCTAATGCCTATCGTTCCAAGGGTGATGCTGAGAAATCGATGGACTATTTTTTGGAGCTAATTTCAACCTCAACTCCGCGAGAGAAACGACTGGCAGCTTATGCATTACGTCATCTCGAAAACCTTGACCCCAGTCGATTGGATCGACTATCCGAACTGGCTTTGACGGAAAATGACAGTTCCGCCGCAAAAATGTTCTTGTTGAGTGCGGCCTTTTCTAAAGTACCTAGCGACAGTGTAACGACTCGTCAATTGCTCCATCAGGAAATGTCGTTACGAGCGGCCAACAGCAACAAATCGGACCTCTATGAATTAACTCAAACCCTAGCACTAAATGGGGACGCAACGGACATCCCCTTTCTACAATCGATCTTAAGCGCTAATGGATCATCCGAGTTTTCCGAAAATGAAAAAAAGGATCTAAAAGTCGGGGCAGCCTACGGACTTTTGAGAATCGATCGCCGAGTCGACACCAAACTTGCTTTTGGGGATTGGTTCGTGATATTCGTTTATGGAGCGCTCATGTTGGGAATTGGATGGTACTATTCCCGAAAAAACAAATCCCGCGAGGACTTTTTATTGGGAGGCCGGAATATGAATCCCATTGCCGTAGGGATATCCCTTTTTGCTACCCTGTTGAGCACTTTGAGTTATCTTTCTTACCCCGGCGAAATGATTCAAAATGGCCCTGTCATTTTCGCAGGGATGCTCGCGCTACCCCTAGTATACTATGTCGTAGGCTGGTGGTTAATTCCGAAAATCATGAAAATGAACGTCACCAGTGCCTATGAAATTTTGGAGCAGAAATTCGGGGTATCGGTGAGAATGCTGGCCACGTTCATGTTTTTATCCCTCCGTTTTTTGTGGATGGCAACGATCATTTACGTGACGGTCGATATTGCCCTTTTTTCTGTCGTCCCCTTTGATAGATCCTATTCCTTACCCATTGGTCTGATTCTGATCTTAGTAACCATCCTATACACTGCCATGGGAGGTTTAAAAGCGGTGGTGGTTACCGATGTATTACAGTCCATCATATTCCTTGGAGGGGCTTTCTTGAGTATCCTTGTGGTTTGCATTCATTTTGGCTCGTTTACTTCTTGGCTCCCCGACCAATGGCCTACCGTTTGGGAAGCTCCTAAATTCGGATTTGATACGAAGGAACGCACCACCGTAGCCAATGCGATGATGATGATTTTCTTGTGGTATGTCTGTACTTCGGGCTCAGATCAAATGGCCGTTCAACGTTATTTAGCAACTCAGGATATCCGAGCAGCAAGAAAGTCTCTGCGTGTATCGCTCTATACCAATCTATTAGCCAAGGCACTACTGGGACTTGTTGGCCTTGCCGTATTCGCCTACTTCAGCAAAAACCAACATCTGCTGGCTGACGGTCAATCTATTCGTGAGCAAGCCGATACACTTTCCCCTCGCTTTATCGTCATTGGCCTACCGGTAGGAGTTTCCGGTTTGGTGATTGCTGGACTAATAGCCGCGGCTATGTCGAGTATATCATCCGGTGTCAATTCCGTTTCGTCGGTAATTTCGGAGGATCTCATCCAACGATTCCGTACTTCCACATCGTCTCGAGAAGGATTATTACGTCAAGTACAATTGCTTTCCTATGCGACTGGGGCAATTGTGATGGTCCTGAGTATTTATATCGGCAATGTTGAGGGTAATTTATTAGACCTTGTGAATAAGGTGGTCAATCTGTTGGTAGCCCCCTTATTCGTGCTCTTCTTTTTAGCCCTTTTTATTCCATTTTCAACCACCGCAGGAGCGTTGGCAGGGGGCATCTTATCGACCATTGCCGCTTGTTTGATATCGTTTTATGGCATTTTCGGCATTACGGTCTTGTGGATTATTCCCGTTTCACTACTGGTCGGTGTTGCGAGTGGTGTTTTGATTAGTCTCCTTGAAAACCTACAAAAAAAATCTTTTTCAAATGCGCAAAAGTAAAGCTCTAGCCAAATGGCGAAATGGTCAGCCCGTCTTAGGTACGACGCTTCATTTCCATGATCCTTCT
>JBAYRB010000490.1:0-3003 GCA_041676905.1 Spirosomataceae bacterium | reverse complement strand
CGGGGTAAAAGAGAACGCCACCCACGGCATAGAGGAGTAATCCAACCAAAATCCCCCGCTTGAACCCTCTTTTAGCCATATACATTCCCGCGGGGATGGCCATTAGAAAATAGCCTATATAAAAGGCTGAGTCTACAAAGCCCGCCTGCCCCCTATTTAAGTTCAAGGCGGTTTGAAAATGCTTGATAAGCGTTCCATTTAAAGAATTGGCCAGCCCCCATAGAAAGAATAAACTGGTGACGAGCGCCATAGCTAAACCGTAATTCTTAGCAGAACCACTAGAGGTGTTTACAGTCGAAACAGGTACGTTTGGCATTGAGTGTAAAGGTTTTTGAATAGTATAAAATCGTCCACATAGGACGCCATAAGAATTTGCTTATTAAAGGTAAATAGTAAAACTTTTCTCCTTAGATTAAAATCAAAACATTGTAATTTCCTGGAGAAGATACCGCGAAACGGGAACTTGATTAAGATTAGGGCTCTCTATCGTAAATGTTTTTCCAAACCGTAGGCTTGTATTTTTCTTTCATTTCGGGAATTCTTTCCAGTAAACGTGGCATGATGCCCTCCTTATCGATTACATACTCAGGAGGATCCTTTTCAAAGTTTTTGTATATGTTAATTACGTTTTCGAAGCTATCCAGACTTTCAAAATCGTAGGAGGATAGCCTCCAATTCAAATAAGGGGTTGCGGCAAAATTATTTAGATACTCTCCTTCGTCTTCTCCCAATACAACAATTTTCTTACCGTTGATTTCTACGGGTAATATCGCTGCCTTGGCAATACGTTGCTGCATATTCCCTAAATCGAAACCCGGAAAGGGGCGAAAAACCTCGGTAGACAACACAAAACCGGAGTAGAGCCCATAAGCCAGAAAAAGCCCTTCGGCAGCACCTTGTCTTCTGAAACTTAAAAATAGCCAGCTGACAAAATAAGCTACCGCCGGAGTAAAGAGGATAAAATCCATGGGCTTAAAATCGCCTATAAAGGGTATGGTAAAGGCGGAGAAAAAAAACCAGAAGGCCATTACCTGTTGGATACGAGTCTGATAGTAGGTAAACCTGTTGAATCCGAACATTCTAACAAAACCTGCAATGGCCAACCCCAATGAAAATCCCCAATAAAACAAAAAAGAAAGCAAGTCCTCTACCCCCACAGAACTCAGCTGAATCAAATTAGTGAACAGGCTCCGCCCCAGGCTGTCCAGTGCGTTGTTGAAAAAGTATATCAACACCACGATCAAAAGTGGGAAAATCGAGCCAAATAACCCGATCATGTGGTGGCGAAACCTAGCACCAGAATAAAAGATCATTGCCACAAACGCCCATACGTAGAACACTGCCGTGGGTAAATAAAAAAGGGTCGCCAACCCTATATAAATTCCCGCTTCGAAAATTTCATCGTTCACTTCCGGTCTTTCTATCATCCTAGCCAGTACACCGCAGGCCAAAAGCAAGAAAGTTGTCGCCATTAAAATAGGCGACAAGGTGAACATATCGTAGGACAAATTGAGTAATACCGCATAAATGAGCCCGGGGATGGCGGTAGCTTCCGGAAAAAAATTCCGACTATTACAAAGGAAATTGAAATAAAGCACTTGAAAGAGCCCTACGCCGCTTGCCACTAAGAAATAGGCCGACTGGGAGCGCCCAAAAAGGAAGTCTACACCCCAATACACTACTGCCGACAACACGCTGATATTCTGCCAGATATCCCTATAGAGCATAAAGCCCTTTCCCATCTGTTCGCCGGTTAACATCCAATTTAACTCAGCGATCAACAGGGGTGTTTCTAAACCATAAACAACTAAACGAATCGTTACAAAAAAAACGATCAACAGAATTAGTTGTAAAATCTTTGTGTTTCTAAATAAAAAAAGCAATAGTTAAAAAGATTGATTGCGGTTGCTAAAATACAGCCCGGTTCATAACAATCACAAAATAACTATGGATATTTGCAGGGAGGGTTAAAACCCACCAGAGCTTCATTATTCGATGAACTCTTTTAGAGAAGGTGGGGTTACCATCGCATTCATCATCATACCATTTGCAGGACATGGAATCGAAAAGACAACAGAAAATCGGGAAGCAGATACAAAAAGATTTAGGTGAAATTTTTCAAAAGGAAGCTGCACACCTTCTGAATGGAGCGTTAGCGACCGTTACGAGCGTAAAAGTTACACCTGATCTCAGTATCGCTAGAGCCTACATCAGCATATTGCCCGACCATAAAAAAGAGGAAATCATAGAGGCACTTAAGGAAAACTCTAAGTTCCTCCGTCAAAAATTGGGAAATCGTGTGAGACACCAGCTGAGAATTGTCCCCGAGCTCCAACTTTTTGTCGACGACACACAAGAATATGTCGAAAAAATTGAAAAGCTATTTGAAGGCCTGGTAATCCCTCCTCCGCGGGAAGACGGTACCGAGGGAGATTACAAAATGTAACCAGATTGTAACTTGCCGATGAACCTTTCCCTTAAAATAGCTCTACGCTATTTTCTTTCATACCGGAAAAGAAGCTTTATCAGCATCATCGCACTCATAGCCATGGTTGGGATCGGCGTTGGAACCATGGCTATGGTGGTGGTTCTTTCGGTTTTTAATGGCATGGAGGAACTGAACCGCCAGATTTTCAAATCATTTGACCCGGATGTGAAAATCATACCGATGGAAGGTCGGAAATTTGAGGTAACAGACTCCCTTCTTCGCGCAATAAATGATGTTCCAGGTGTGGACTTCGTCACCCAAGTAATTGAGGACAATGCGCTTGCTTCCTACGATGACCAACAAGTTTTGGTCCGATTGAAGGGGGTGGATAGCACTTTCGAAAATCGCCACCAAATGGATATGACCCTCCTGGAAGGATCCTTAAAACTCAGGGGGGCGGCAGGGACCAAATTTTCATTACTTTCCGAAGGCGTTCGGAACGCTTTGGCCGTTTCGCTCCGAGACCCCTATATACCCTTTGAATTATGGTACCCACGTACGGATAGGAGAACGTT
>JBAYRB010000489.1:0-3006 GCA_041676905.1 Spirosomataceae bacterium | reverse complement strand
GATTGGATTCTACGGACTCTCTTATGGCGGAAAAACGGCCATGCGAATTCCCGCTTTGGTCGAGGGTTATGCGCTGTCGATTTGCTCAGGTGATTTTAACGAATGGATCCGAAAAGTAGCCACTACGCGCGGAGCCTTTAGTTATCAGTTTACCAAAGAATATGAAATCTATGAATGGGATCTGGGCAACCGTTTTAACTATGCGGAAATGGCGGCTTTAATTGCACCACGGCCTTTTATGGTAGAATATGGCTACCGTGATGGGATCGGCACCGCTGAATGGATTGGCTACGAGTTCGGAAAGGTCCGTAAACATTTCGACTTATCCGGTATCAGCGATCGATTGGACATAGATTTGTTTGATGGATATCATGAAATCCATGGTGTCAAAACCTATCCTTTTCTCGATAAGCACTTAAAAAACACCCCGTAATGAAGTTTAAATGGTTTTTGTTGGTAGGATTATTCTTCTGTTTCACTACGACCCATGCTACCAATGTCAAAGACTATGGCGCGAAAGGTAACGGTGTTCAGGACGATACCGACGCAATTATCCGTGCCTTAAAGTCGGTAGAAGATGGCTACCTTGAATTCCCCAAAGGACGATATCGAATAACGCGTACGATTGAAATCTTGCTATCGGAATCGGGCCCCCTGGGTATAACGGGTGGACTAGGGAGTGCCACCGTTATTATGGAAGGTAAAGGACCAGCTTTTCGAATTCGTGGAAGTCACCAGGGATCCGCCCTTCCTGCCAGTGTCTCCTCCCAGGTTTGGGACAACGAGCGCATGTTTACCATGCAACAGATCGAAATCCTTGGGATGCACCCGGAAGCAGATGGGCTTGAACTAAGTGGACTGATGCAACCGGTAATTCGAGAATGTTTGATCCGAAAGGTCAGGCATGGGATCTTGCTAACACATCGAAACCGCAATGTAATTCTGGAAGGTAACCATATATACGATTGCACGGGCGTAGGTGTATTTTTGGATCAGGTCAATATCCATCAAATGATTATCAGTCACAGCCACATCAGCTATTGCCAAGAAGCGGGTATTAAAGTTCTGGGGGGTGAAATTCGTAATTTCCAGATCACGGGAAATGATATTGAGTACAACTGTCTTCCCGAAAAAAGTAATTCCGCCGACCTCTACATTGATCTTTCGGAGGGAGGCAGTGTCCGGGAAGGCACTATTTCAGGAAATACCATCCAGGCAATAGAAAGCAGTAACGGAGCCAATATTCGGTTTACCGGAGATCCCAAACAGCCTCATAAACTGGGACTTTGGAGTATAACCGGTAATCATATCAGCAATCAATACATTGGAATATGGCTGGAGCACGCCCGAGGAATTAGCATTTCAGGGAATACGTTTGTCAGGGCTTATTACAAACACTTCGTCGTAAAGAATAGTCAAAACGTTACTTTCGGGGGAAATGTCATTGATCATAACCCGGACTATTTCCCTCCCAACGTTAAGGCTATTGGCGGTATTCTCATCGAAGGAAGTGAACGCCTCCTGTTAGACGATAACATCATTGAAGGGGTTGCAGGCGGAGTAGAAGACGCTGCTATCCAACTGCGATCTTCCCGAAACGTGTCTGTAACTAACTGTCATATACGACCGCTACAGGCCAACGGTATAATCGTGAACGATTGTCAAGGATTATCGATAGTTGGAAACACGATTGAGATAATCGACAAAATGGTTGTTGCCATGAGTATAAAAGGCGATTGTAGCGCCTCTTTAGTAAGAGGAAATCGTCACCCAAATTCGAAAATTGTTAATCGGGCAAAAGGTGTCCAAATTCGTAAATAACCCATAAACGGAATAGAATTCCGGTCTTTTGCAAGCGTCTTTGAAGTGTCGCAAAGCCCACCAATCTGCTTTGACCATGAAAAATCTGAACCGAAGAAATTTCGTAAAACTCTCAGGAACCCTTGGTGGTCTCGGGATACTGGCTGCCCATCAAGCTTGTGACTCCGAATCTTCTCACCAACGAAACCAGGAAACATTGGAAAAGCCCGTCCTTAACGGAAAGATAAAAATAACGGAGGTGGATTCGTATTTCGAACGAGAACCCCTTCATCCCTACCGATTCAAAGGCAGTGCCGTCACAGAAGCATGGCAAACCCTAGCCCTCCTGGGAAGTGAATCAGGCCACCGGAAAATCGGAGTCGCTACCCAAAGTGTACTGTGGTGTGATGCTAGTGTTTTTTTCGAACATTCGGAAACAGGTGGGAATTCCTTGATGTATTCGCTTACTTCACATGCGCTGCGTATGCTGAAGGGTGTTTCCTTCAATGACCCCATCGAACTCCTCGATTATATATTCCCTGAAGTATGGGAATACGGTAAGAAAATCACCGGTCATGCTGACCTCCGCAAAACTTTTGCACTCAATGCATTGGTAGCTATCGACAACGCTGCCTGGCTGCTTTACGCTGCCGAAAATGGCATTACCCAATTCGATGATTTGATCCCCCCCGCTTACAAAGAAGGCTTGTCCAATCGCGCCAGCAAAGTGGCTGGAATTCCATCCTTTGCTACGGGTACGTCGATCGACAAGATCAAAGAAGCAGCAGATCAAGGGTTTTTCATCATGAAACTTAAAACAGGTGCTCCGGGAACGCAGTCGGAGATGCTGGAGAAAGACAAGGAGTTTCTAACTGCCGTTCACAAGACCATTGGACATTACGAAACTCCCTACACCGAAAATGGGAAAATACCTTACTATTTTGACGCCAACGGACGATACGAAAAAAAAGAAACCCTACAGCGCTTTTTAGATCATGCAAAAGCGATCGGAGCTTTCGATCAATTAGCCGTGATTGAAGAACCCTTCGATGAAAGCAATGAAGAATACGTGGGTGATTTGGGAGTAAGAGTCGCTGCCGACGAAAGCGCCCATACCGTGGAAGATGCTGCCCATCGCATCGAGTTAGGCTACACGGCCATCGCGGTAAAAGCCATTGCCAAAACCCTAAGCATGACGATGAAAAT
>JBAYRB010000488.1:0-3007 GCA_041676905.1 Spirosomataceae bacterium | reverse complement strand
TAAATCCTGGTCGGGATAGCTTTATCATATCTTCAGGAGTGAGTGACGCTATTTTGTCGGTTGTCTTCTTATCAAGCTCAAGGGTGGTATAGTCCCACCAACTCGGAGCAATAGAACTCAATTTTCTCATGATTAATTTGGGAGTAATAAGGTTAAACAGGTTTCAAAATAATTGGGATAAACAAGCCGGGAGCAGGGGTATCCGGATGAACCTATACCCTACGGCTATTTCTCTGCCCCCTTTTTTTGCCTTAATTATCCCGCATTTACGGTAACATTTTCGAGGTAATCCGCGCCTAGTTCGGCAAGTGGATTATAATTTTCATCTGAAAAACCGAGATGAAAATGCCGTCGCCACCCTTCAGCATGTGGAAACTGACCAGACATTTGCCCCAATTCGAAAGAAAAATTGTCCATGGCTAACAAATATGAATTCATTCGCTGACTACTTTCCAGCCATTCCTGCTGGCTTTGATGTGCACGAAGTGCTTCCATTTTACGCGTGTGTACAGAACTCGTATTGATGAAAATACTCGGACGTATCTCCTCGCCTAATGGACCACATAAGCCGTGCGGCATAGCATGATAAAGAGCGCAATTGTAATTATCTCCGGGTGGGTTGTCAGTAGGGTAATTGGCGATTCCCCGAATAAAACAAGCCGTCACGGCCAAGCGGCTGGTATTCATATGATCCTCCATATAGTCCAATGGGGAATGTGTTAAAACCACAGTCGGTCTCACCTTACGAACTACCTCGGCCACCGATCGCAATAGCTCTTTTGAGTATAAGATCTCAAAGTCGTTGCAAATGGGTGGGTGAAATTCCGCACCCAAGATCCTAGCAGCTTCCTGAGCCTCCTTCAAACGAATAGCAGCAGTTTGCTCACTATTATACACCGTACTTCCGCAATTTCCGGTAGACAGGTTCATATAATGTAACTCATAACCCTGCTTCCCCAGGAGAAGTAAGGTCCCGGCCATTACAAACTCTATATCGTCTGGATGCGCGGCCAATGCCAAGGCTACCTTTTTCATGGTAATTAAAGCCTTACACTCTTTCCTGTCGCCGCTGACTTGTCAGCCGCAAAGATGATTTCATGGGTTTTAAGCGCTTCCTTCAGTCCGGTAAGGGGCATATCTACGTTGTTGCGAATCGACTCGAAGAAAGTCTCAAATTGGAGTTGATAAGGGTGATCGGCCACGTCCCCTGAATCTAGCATTTTCATCGAAAGCTCACTCCAGCGGGACTTGTCGGACTTGAGTTTTTCCGAATGCATTTTATTATCCAAAATGCTTCCTTGACTACCAAAAAGATGGGTGTGGAAATAGTAAGGTTGTAAACAATCGACACTCGCAGCACATTTGGCTATGCGTCCACTTTTAAATTTGAGAATAGTTACGCTAGTGGTATTATACTCGTAGAGGTCAAAAATTTCACTTTTAGTCTTGGTGTCATAACTGGTCACTTCTTCCACATCCGTACCCATGAACAGCAACAACGCATCCAGGGCATGACAGCCAGCGGTCAGGAGCGAGCTACCACCTCCCGTTTTCTTGGCATTCCATTCAAATTGCCCATACCAAGGGCCTATACCATGTAAATAATCGACTTCACCGTAGTGTAAATCACCGATAAGACCTTGATCTATTATTGATTTCGTAGACAAAAACTGGTTAGACCAACGACATTCAAAGCATATACAAAATTTCACGCCCGCTTTTTTAACAGCCGCTTCAATTTCTTGGCAATCTTCCCACGAAAGAGCCATGGGCTTTTCCAGTATAATATGCTTCCCGGCATTTGCGGCAGCTACCGCATGCTCTTTATGTTGATAGGTATAACTGCAAATAGAAACCACGTCTATCGATTTGTCGGACAACATTTTGTCCAAATCGGTATACGAGGTAATATCACTTCCCCATTTCTGGCTTAATTCCTGATCATTTTGTTTGCGAGACGAATAAATTGCAGTGACCTGTCCCCCCTTTCCTGTGTTAATAGCAGTAATGTGAGCTGTAGCTACCCAACCGTAGCCAATGATACCTACATTTAATTTTTCCATTTTTTATTAAAGGTTATGGTTTAGTTAACTTTTTGCTTCTTTAAGTATTTCGGCGATGGAAACCTTTCGTCCACCGTTTTTTCGGCTTTTCATAGCAGCTTCCATAAAAGCATAGATCTCAAGGGTTTCCGTAACAGGTACGGGAGGGGTTTTTGTTTTGAAAAATTTAATAATTTCGACGACTAGGGCTCTATAGCCGGTGAAAGGCTCGAGGGTGATAATTTGGTCTTGTGTGAAAACCGTTCCTCCAAAACCCCGACGACCGGTCCGAATTCCCCTGACAGTACCCACTCGCCCGTCTTCCCATATGCCGACAACGAGGTCGCCGTCATCATTGTGCTGCACTTGCATCACTTCTTTGCAACCGGCTCCCATCACGGTAAATAGAGGCTCCACCGCGTGAATACCATACCAAAAAAGATCGGTATGACTTTTTTCCAGTGAGGCGGGGCTGTACGTGTCAGCGCTGATCACCTTTTTACGATCGATCGATGCCATATTATCGATATAACGCAAAGCCGAGGACGTAAAAACAGGGACTTTCATTTTTCCTGCTACATCGTAGATCTTTAAGACTTCAGCCAAATTATGAGCAACCGGTTTATCGATAAATACGGGTTTACCTGCCTTAAACGCGGGCATCGCCTCCTCCATATGCGGACGACCGTCGTTGGTTTCAATCATCACAACATCCGCATGGGCTAGCATCTCTTCCATCGTAGGCACAATTTTCACACCCATGGCCACGATATCCTTCTCAAACCCCTCCAACTGCCCTCGGGTGAAGTCAACGTCAGGATTACCCGGTGGATGATACAAGGCAGTTACGCGACAGCCTTGCAGATCTTCTTTTTTCTGAGGATCGTTGATAATTTTTGAAAAGGCTGCGCTATGCACAGACAAGCCCACAATACCGATCTTGATTTCAGCTTTCGAAAGTTCCG
>JBAYRB010000487.1:0-3011 GCA_041676905.1 Spirosomataceae bacterium | reverse complement strand
TAATACTATGAATACAACAACGACTTAACTCCATGATTTATACCAATTTGAGGATAATGAGAAGATGCAAAAAATGCGATTAATCAAGAATTGGGACAGTTGAATTCACCAAGATTCAAACCTGTCCCAACTCAATCCATTATTTGAGCATTTTACACCTTTTCTGCAATTTATTTAACGCAACCCGTATACTTGTAATAGGGTGCATCTTCTATGAGTCGTTGTAAATACAGGACAACTTCACGAATATGATAGTCCCCCCACATACACGATTCACTGTTCGGGATTTTGCTACCTTCTGGAATATTGTCCCAACCGTTTGGATGGTGGTAAATGGTATGAAGAAGCAGTCCCTGGTGATTAGGGTCCAACGAAATATAAGGCTCCTGTAAGAGGGTTTTAACGACTGTTAATCCGGCTTGATAATATTCGTTCCCTTTTTCGGCATCCCCTTTTTCATTCAAATAGCGTCCCAGACGTAAGAGTCCCTGAGCGCCGATAGCAGCAGCCGAGCTATCGATGGGTTCGAAATCGTTATAAGGATCCGATACTTTGGAAGTATAATCGCCCAATCGATGCAAATTGGGTGCGCCTGTATCCCAATAGGGCACTCCGTCCAGAGCAGTATTTGCGATATAAAAATCGCAGGTTGCCCGGGCGGCTTTCAAGAAAATCTCTTCCACAGCCTGTCGACCTCCAAAACTTTCAAGCTCTTCGTCGCTGAAAAGTGCTAAGGTCTCCAATTGTTCAGCAAACCCCGTCATAGCCCAAGCAAGGCCTCTGGTCCAGGTTGTAAATCCTGAGAAACCTTGTTGGGAATTCGGGCATCTGAAGTTTCTATCGTTAATATTAAAAATGCTTTCGTGAGCGGTTCTTCCCCAGACATCGTACTGGTCCCTACCCTCCCCATAAAATACTGCGTAGCGAGCGGTGTTAATACTATGCCAAATACCGCGTTCTAGGAGGCTGATTTTCTTATCGTTCTCTCCCATCAGAGCATGCCCTAACAAATGCGAAACCATCAAGGCTCTAACCGAACGAATAGTATCTACAAAAAGCGAATGAGGACCATTAAAGGAATAGATGTATCCCCCTTCACCGACGGAAGTCCACCGATCTGCCTGCACGGCACCGGAAATTTTAAGTGCCACCTCATAGAAATTTCTTTCCCATTCATTTTCGGGAATACGACCTTCGTTCATTAAGCGCACCAAATTTCCATAGGTACTTACGTTGTTGAACCCATGGTCGTGGACGCCAAAATGGCCTACGTGAAAAGCCATACGAGAAACCGTTTGCGCTTTTGCCGATTGCAGGTACTTCTCATCACCCGTGGCATCGTATTGCAATACCTCCGATCCGTACCGAAAACCCTCGGTCCATTCGGTCCAACCACGTACCGAATATTTTCCATTGACAGTAAATACAGGAGAGCCTTTGGAGGTGTCGTATTCCTTATTGATCAGATCAATTTTTTTACCGGACAGATCCCAAAAACGATTAATATCATTCTTTAGATCCTCCGCTCTAAGTTGGTGGTCTACTTTCATATTATTTGGATGGTATGATGTTGTCTTTTCAGTCCGAAAGATAAGAGGTCGCTGACCGACAACCGGTTAAATACTTTTTTGTAATCGGATAGTACAAAAATAGATAAGACACGCTCCTTCGACAAGGCATTAACCTGTCAATTCTTGGCACTTTTCCGCATCGAATTTCGGTACTCGTTGGGGGAAAGACCGGTTTTCCGTTTAAACATCCGGCTGAAATAAGAGGGATCTTCGATATGTAACTGATACGCTATCTCCTTGCTAGTCAAATTGGTAAAGACGACCAGGCGTTTAGCTTCCAATAATAATCGGTTAAGAATAAAGTCACTGGCGGTTATATTGAGTGCTTTCTTCACCGATTTTCCCAAGTAGTCGGCAGTAACCGAAAGCAGCTCGGCGTATTCGTGAACACTATGTAGCTCTCTGAAATGCTTTTCGACCAGTTCCTGGAAGCGAGTGGGAATATCGTTTACTGGATCAGATGCTAGTGCTTCGCCACCGCCTACCACCAGGCATTTGCTAAGAAACACATGAAGATAGGCCGCCAATGCAATATTTTTATACTCCCCTCCTTCCAAATAGTCGGCCAACATATTTTCAAGAAGGTTCCTAAAATAAGGCAGTGATTCTTCAGTAAGGTTCACCACCGGATTTTTCCAATTTTTATTCCAGGGATAATTCGTGACGACCTGGGAATCTTTTCCTATGCCGTAAAACTTAGAATACTCTTGAGGAAAGGTAATGATATAGCCTACGCAATCTTCCGTGGGGGTAAGTAGGTGTACTTTTCCAGGTGCAATAAAATGAATGCTAGGGGTATGGATACTATGGGTATGAAAGTCGATCTCGTGAAAGCCGCTACCGGTTTCAAAAAACATGATTTCACAATAGGTATGTCGATGGGGATGGTCGGTAGGCATGGGTGTTACGGGTAATTGCATGATCGGCAAGCTACCCGGCATTTGTGGGGTATTTTTAAAACGAAATATTTGCAGATCGGGCAGATCAGCAACTAATTCTGGCAAATAATGAACAGGAATATTTTCCATTTACTACCCACTACTTAGATTTTGGAACGACAGGTATCAGGTATTAACAATCAAAAATGCGGATTTCGATTCCCCAATCTTTTAAATCCGCGAATGATCCATACCAATAATACGACGGTAAATATAAGAGCAATGACGGGAACCAAGACCGCCAGGCTAGAAATGCTGAATGCTGCCAGGTTTTCAGCGGTTGATACGACAGGATTCCCTAGCCCACCCGTAAACTTAGACGAAAAAAATCGTAATAACCCCGTGCCCGACTGGACTACTCCCGCGGTTCCACCTCCGACAATTATGCCCAATACCCATTGGAGAACGGGGTTGTTTAGTTCTAAAAACGAAGTCGTCAATATCGTCCCGGCAATTACCGACGCAGGTACGGCAATCGTATCCAATAAATTGTCTATTAATG
>JBAYRB010000486.1:0-3016 GCA_041676905.1 Spirosomataceae bacterium | reverse complement strand
TCTGGTATCGACCGTGTCCAAGGCGATCACATGGGAATGTTGGCTACCGTTATCAATGGGATGGCCATTCAAAGCGCGTTAGAAAAACACGGAATTATAACCCGCCTCATGTCAGCTATCAATATGGAGCAGGTTTGTGAGCCCTTAATTCGGCGGAGGGCGATTCGACATTTGGAAAAAGGTCGTGTAGTTATCTTCGGTGCCGGAACGGGTAATCCTTATTTTACCACAGATACAACAGCTGGTCTTAGAGCGAAGGAAATCGAAGCAAATGTCGTTTTGAAGGGGACCCGAGTGGATGGTGTATACGACAAAGATCCAGAGAAGGATCCGACAGCTGTGAAGTATGATTCGTTGACCTTTGACGAAGCGATTTCAAAGAAGTTGAAAGTAATGGATCAAACGGCCTTTACGTTATGCCATGAGAATGAATTACCCATTGTTGTATTTGATATGAATAAACCCGGAAACCTGTATCGACTGGTGACGGGCGAAAAAGTCGGGACTAGAATTGGATAGCCAAATTCTTATCGAATTTATATAAAACAAATATGGAAGAAATAGAATTTTATCTCGAAGAAGCTAAAGAAACCATGGAGGGAGCGATAAAGCACCTCAACATAGAACTTGCGAAAATAAGGGCAGGAAAGGCTTCTCCTCAGATGCTGGATGGCATTAAAATTGAGTACTATGGCTCCCTTTCACCCCTTAACAACGTCGCAACCATAACCACTCCTGACACGAGAACGATCACCATCAAACCTTTTGAGAGAAAGTTAATCAGCGATATCGAGAGAGCTATCGTCAATAGCAACCTGGGATTATCACCGGCAAATGATGGAGAAGTCATACGTCTGTCGATCCCGCCATTGACAGAAGAGCGACGGAAAGAATTGGCGAAGCGGGCTAAAGGTGAGATAGAAACCGCAAAAATTAATGTTCGGAATATCCGTCAGGATGCAAATAATTCAATTCGTAAATTAGCAAAAGAGGGGGTAGCCGAAGATTTGATCAAACTTGGAGAAGAGCGGGTCCAAAAAATAACCGACAGCTTTATAGCCCGAATTGACCAAATCTATATTGCGAAAGAAAAAGATATTATGGAAGTATAGGGGGAAATTACTCCTTCCTTTCAGAAATTTTTGCCCTTGTATTCTAAGTCCATGCTGAAATACAAGGGCAATTTTATGGGTCTTAAGCTTCGATCAGGGAAGCACTTTCACGATCCAAAAACAGGGTAGCGTCAGGGTGCTCTCTTAAAATGGTAGAAGGATATTCTGGGGAAATTTCGTCTTCCAATGTATGTTTCACGGCTTGTGCCTTAAGAGGACCGGGTACGATACAATAAAGATGAGGCGGTGAGACGAGCGTGGGAACGGTGAGTGTTAATGCGTGCGTAGGTACTAAATCAAGTGACTCAAAGCAGCCGTCATTAACTTGTTGTACCCGACTTGTTTGATCTAAGGATACGATTTTTACGGTTGCTGGGTCGTTAAAATCGGCGACGTGCGGGTCGTTGAACGCTATATGGCAGTTTTCTCCAATTCCCATACAGATGATGTCCACGGGGTTTTCTCGGAGAAGAGAAGTATACCTTTCTATTTCGTCTTCGATACGGGAAGCATTCCCATTGATTCGGTAAAAATTGTTGATCGGAACGTGGTCAAAGAGTCGATCTTGTAAAAATGTCGCAAAATTCTGTGGAGCGTTGCTATCCAGGCCAATATATTCGTCCATATGAAACGCATTGATTTGCGACCAGTCGATCTCCTCTGCTTGGCGTAGATGGTAAAGAAACTCATTTTGAGAAGGTGCAGAAGCGAAAATGATGTTAACTCTTCCTTTTTCGTGTTGCAATTCACGAATTTTTTGACTCACCGCCCGGGCTGCTTCTTTTCCCATCTGATCACGGGTGTCGGAGATGACGACGGCTAAGTTACCAACTTCTAGGGTTGGTTTGAATGAATTATCTAAGTTCATGATTCCGATTTAGAAATGTAGATCGAATTACCTCCGACCATGGTGTGTTTGATAGTTATATTCTGATCAAATAGGACGATATCGGCGTCCTTACCTACTTGTAAAGTTCCTTTTTCATTTAAAACGCCCATGATACGAGCGGGGGTGGTGCTGGCCATTCGGATGGCTTCCGGAAGGTTCACCCCACCTAATTGAATAATATTTCTGACCAGTCGGTCGAAGGTCGCCACGCTGCCAGCAAATGAGGTTCGATCCGGAAGTTTAGCCACCCCATCTTCAACAATAACTTTTAGTCCATTTTTCAAAGAACCTAATATACTTTCCCCTTCCGACATCCCTGCGGCTCGCATAGCGTCGGTGATAAGGGCGGTTTTATCGGCACCTTTGATTTTGTAAATCAGTTGTAAGAGGGGTGCTGGTAAATGGATGCCGTCGCCAATAATTTCCACATCCATATCCAATAAGAAAGCACTTTCAATCGTGCCTGCATAGCGGAAAGCGTTTTGGCGTGTGACCCCTGACATGGCTGAATACAAATGGGTTGCCAAGGTATAACCATTGTCCCATGCTTCCACTACATGTTCGTATTTTGCATCGGTATGGGCTACGGCGGCGAGTATACCTTTTTCCCTCAACCTTCTGCCAAAAGCGATAGCACCTTCAAGTTCGGGTGCGGCACTCCACCGTACGATGTCGGACGAATAAGCTAGAATCTCTTCATATTCTGCCGGGTCTGGGTTTCGAATATAGCGGGGGTCCTGGGCTCCACGCTGGCTCATGGCAAAATAAGGCCCTTCCAGATGTATACCTAAAAATGCAGCCCCTTCCGTATTCTTTACCTTTGCTTCTTTATAGATGTCGAGCGTTTGTAATAAGTCTTCTTTTTCAGCAGTCAATGTGGTAGGGACCATCGAGGTAGTCCCGTATTGTGCGTGGGTTTTAGCAATTTGTAAAAAAGCTTCAAGGGTCCCGTCCATAAAATCGGCACCACCCCCTCCGTGTACATGAATATCGATAAACCCAGGAGAAATATAAT
>JBAYRB010000485.1:0-3032 GCA_041676905.1 Spirosomataceae bacterium | reverse complement strand
GTCACCATTTGAGAAAGAAATCTTCCATAGTAGGGTAACTCATACCTGGGTATCCGGGCATTTAGCTTATGCGGAAGGTAAATTTGATTTATCGAAAAAGGGAGAACGATTACATTTCACTCGAAAATAGCCCGCGATCCTACGACCACGGGCTACCGGATCTATATTAGAATGGAAATCACAGTTCTACTTTTGTAATCTCGCCGGGAAAATTAAAAGTTTGTGGTCGTGTAATATGAAGTGCTGCTCCCAGGGCGGTGGCTTGGGGCAGCTTTGTTGAATACACCTTATGTTTAGGGTAATTTTTTGCAATCATTTTCGTAAAGACCTGGTTCCGAGCAAACCCGCCATCGAGATATATGGATTCAACTTCATTAACCCCAATTAGATCCAGGGAGATAAATAAAAGTTCGGTTAAGCCTTTCATCAGCCCCTGGTAGGCTGCTTCTGCGGAAGGGTATCGCGTTATATCCCAAACACCCTCCGGTTTTCCGGGTCGGGGGCCATTCCCTTCCATCGTCATCGGATAAAACGGTATATCTTCACCTGAAATTAGGTCAGGCAGGTAGTCCAAATGGGTATAAAAATCAGGGGCTACACCGAAATATTCCGCGATTCGACTGACTTGAGTATCGTGTTCTCTTCCTAAAAACAGCCTGGATGCTTTAACCCCACTTCCTTCGGTGCTCATGTAATGCAGGCAGTCGGAAGCCAACTGAGCGGTGGATAAGGGGCGGGCATTAAAAGGATTGAAATTAATACACCAGGTGCCCGTTGAAACCAGGATAAATGATTCCTTAAAGGAGATTTTATAAGGTAAAAGAGCCGAAGAACTATCGTGTAAACCGAAGCCCGACTGCAACATTTGTGGATTCTGTCTTGAAATAAAAGACGAAGCAGCAATGGTGGGTGGAAACAGTTTTAGTAACCCTTCTTTCTTCACCCAGGGGTGGTAGTCCATCATTTCGAAATTCCACAAACCGGTATGGCAACCCAGAGAGGTATACTCTGTAACTTTTCTACCCGTAAGTAGGTATATAATATACTGAGGTAGGTGCAACGAAGTATGGATTTGCCGGAACAGTTTAGGTCGGGCATATTTGATCCAATACAATTGTTTGCCTGAATTCAAGAAGCCAAGATTTGGAGAGCCGGTTTGCAGGGCAAATTCCTCAGGACTACCGTAAGCACGGTGAAATTGCTCGCTATATTCTTCCGGAAAAGGTTTTAAATAGGAATAGAGCGGCCCGACCGTACGGTGGCTCTCATTGAGATGGACAAAACTAGCACCGTATGCGGTTGCGTTTACGGCTCGCACATTGAAATTGGGATTTTCCAGGATTTTCTGCCAGTGGCTTGTCACCCATTCCGTTAATAAATTGAGATCTTCCGTTGGGAATCCATCTTCATCTGTAGTCTCGGGGAGGCTTTCAGAAACTTCTTCGACTACTTTAAAATTGTCGTCGAAAAGGATGTATTTCTTGTTGGTACGGCCTATGTCAAAAACCACCGTTATGTTCATTTCCTCCAGTATTTATGTTGCGGTTTACTTAAATCTGAACTTCAAAGGTTAAAATAATAAGATCAAATGCAAAAGTCTGATATACTCAAAGCCCGGTTGCAATTGCAAATCGCCCGCGCTCCTCGATCAGCTTCGCTCGGATGCCATTCTCACGGAAGAAGCTGAGAGGGTCGACGACTCCTCCCGAAATCAATCTCGATTGAGCCAAAAGTGGACGTACGTCGGTTTCGAATGCAGCCTGTACGATTTCCTGTGCTTTAACTACATCATTTTCTTCCTGAGCTTGAAATAAAGCTTCAGTGTCTACCAACAAAGCTTTTGCATAGGCGGTCTTAATCGCTTGAACAGATTGTAATAGATCTTCAATCGGATCCTTTGTGTTATGGCTTGCATCAATCATCCAGGCGAGTGGTGGATTGTCTACTTCGGGATCGTTGATCGCTTGAACCAGCTCATTGAAAATTAAGAAAAGTTGATAAGGCTTAATGGCTCCGGTAGTCAAGTCGTCGTCGCCATACATTGAGCCATTGAAGTGGAAACCACCCAGTCGGCCGAAATGCATCAAACGTGCTACGATCTGTTCGATATTGGTATTGGGCAAATGGTGACCAAGGTCTACGAGGACCTGAGCTCTTTCACCTGTTTGCTGGCACAAGCTATAAGACGTACCCCAATCTGGAATAATCATCGAATAGAAGTTCGGCTCATAGGGCTTGTATTCGATCAAGGTAGTCCAATCGTGTGGAGTAGCTTCGTAAATAGCCCTTATTGAGTCGAGGGTACGTTGGTAAGCCCGACGAAAATGGTGTTGCCCCGGAAAGTTGGAGCCGTCGGCTAACCATATTGTAAGGGTCTTGCATTCGTCGCCCAATTGTTGCCCAATACGAACCACTTCGATATTATGGTCAATGGCCTGTTTTCGTACTTCGGTCTGGGTATGACATAAAGATCCGAACTTGTAAGAATAAGGCTGGTCTTTCTGATCTTGGAAAGTATTGGAGTTGACCGAGTCAATAATCAATTCATGGGATTTCAACAAATCTTTCAATGCGGCTACATCCTGGGGAATATCCCAGGGTATATGTAGAGAGATTCGGTTTGACGAACGGTTCAAGGCATGAATTAACCCAACATCCGCAATTTTTTCTTCCAGCGAACGGGGTTCTCCTCCCGCAGGAAAACGACCAAAGCGGGTTCCGCCGGTCCCCAGTGCCCAACTTGGAATGGCAACTTGAAATTCAGCCACTTTTTTAACCAACTCATCGGGGCGGTGACCTAGCTGCGATAATTCTTCAGCCAGATTCAGCCAGCTGGCTTTGTATTTCGACTCAAACCTGTGGTTATGTGCTTGTATTTGCTCTTGGGAAATCATAATAAAGTAATAATTGAGGCCTAGTCTAAGTGGAAAACCTCCTCCAAAGAAGTAGATATGGGGGCATTATCCGGATGTGTGGCCATAATATCTTTCATATAAGCCCACCAACGTTTCATGACTGGGTGCTCGGGTAGG
>JBAYRB010000484.1:0-3049 GCA_041676905.1 Spirosomataceae bacterium | reverse complement strand
TTTTATCCCGGGGTGGGTAAGGGGGTAAGTGATCCCCAAAAGGGAAACGCTCCGACGGGCTAGATTTTCCGACAGAGCGCTCCACAATTCTTTTAACCTCGTTTTCTAATTTAATATTTTGCTCTTTAACGTGGAGTGATAACGAGTAGACGAATCCGCTAATTCCGAAATAATGGGGGACTTTGGGTGAATGCTTTTATGGGAAATAGGTCTATTGGTCCTGAACCTGTTCAAAGAGCTTGTTGAACCGGCGTCGGTTGTAGAGAAAACGGTAGATCGCAAACATCATCACAAAGGGTGAAACGACCAGACAGGCAATACCGAATTCATACAGCTCTTCCAGTACTTCCAATTGAATAATCGTAACACCCGCACCTAACAGCGTAAGTGTGGTTCTCATGTAGGAAAGAAATGTTCGTTCGTTCGAAAGTTTGGTACGTTCAATAGCCAATTTGTTATTCAGTTCGTTAGTG
Organism: Spirosomataceae bacterium; assembly: GCA_041676905.1. Classification (GTDB taxonomy): domain Bacteria; phylum Bacteroidota; class Bacteroidia; order Cytophagales; family Spirosomataceae; genus Ravibacter. The sequence continues at coordinate 2,576 of JBAYRB010000484.1, read as the reverse complement.
AAATCTCGTTCTTTATCTTTTGTTTCCATATTATTTTGCATAAATCAAGATAGTAAGACAGCTGCAAAAGTTATTCCCGCTGTCGTCCGGCGTAATCAAGCATACGAAACAGCGCCCCGAGGATTATCGGTATTTCGTAAAACGTTGAAAAAAAAGAAAATTAGTTGGGTGCATCAACCCATTTGAGTGGTTTCGTGGGATTAGTTCAAAATGGTGCGAAGAGAATATACGAAAATTTCGTGAGAAAAGCAAGGGGGAGTCGGCAAGTCTTTAGCACCGCCGACTCCCTGCTATTATTCAATCGGTTTTTTCCCGAAAAACTTATATCCAGCCAAAGAGAGGGCTAAAACTAAGAGGAATATCCCGGTTTGGATCGGGTTAAACCAGGCGATTGCAAAGAAGGAAAATATCGAAAGCCCTAGCGCTATTCCTGGAAACCAAGGATAATAGGGGGTCACAAAGGGACGGTCGGCATTCGGCTCTTTTTTCCGTAATGCAAACAAACTAATCATACTGATGATATACATCGCAACGGCTCCAATGGCCGAAAGGGTTATGACTTGACCAGTGGTTCCCGTTAGGAGAGAGACTAAGCCTACTGCACCTCCGGCTAATAAAGCCCAATGCGGTGTGCGGAACCTAGGATGTAAACGCGATAAAAAGCGGGGTAGATATCCCTCCCTTGCCATGGCAAAAATTTCTCTCGAATAACCAAACATAATGCTATGGAAAGAGGCTATCAAACCGAATAATCCGATACTGGCAAAAATTTTAGTTAATGGGTTTTGCTTGCCTAATACCAAACCGATGGTTTCGGGAAGTGGATAGTCGATATTACTTAGTTTCCGCCAATCGGTGGCACCTCCCGTAAAAACCATTACACCCATCGCCAACAGGACGAGGGTAACGATACCGTATATATAGCCTTTGGGAACGTTTTTTCTCGGATTGTCTACTTCTTCGGCTACCATAGCGACCCCTTCGATTGCCAGGTAAAACCAGATAGCAAAGGGTATAGCAGCGAAAATACCGCCCCAATCTAAAGGGAACGCATCGCGTAGGAAGTTTTCAGCCTCAAAATGGGGAACGACAATACCCATGAACAAAAGGAGTTCGCCAACGGCTAAAATTGTGATAAACAAGGTGAAGGTTGCCGATTCTTTTACCCCTAAAAAATTGATGATGGTGAAAATGACGTAACTTCCTATAGCGGAGGTTAATACAGGTATATTGGGGTATAGAAAATGCACATAACTCCCTAACGCAAATGCTATAGCTGGAGGGGCTAGCAAAAATTCAATCAGGGTCGCATAACCCGCGGCTAACCCCCAAAAGGGGCCTAACGCCTTTTCTGCGTACGAAAAGGGGCCGCCCGCCTTGGGAATCATGGTGGTGAGCTCAGTAAAGCTAAAAATAAAGGTTACGTATAGGATGGTAATGACGATGGTCGCGATGAGAAAACCCACCGTTCCCGCGGTAGACCAACCGTAATTCCAACCAAAGTAGTCGCCGGAAATTACCAATCCTACTGCAATCGCCCATAAATGAATCGGTTTGAGTACTTTTTTTAGAGTAGAAGATTCCTAAGTAGAGGCCATAAAAATAGAATAAGGGAAATAAAAGTTGAATAGGGTTATCTGTAATACATTATTTCTTATTGGTGCACAATATTAAAATAATATTCGTTGTCTCATCGGAAACATGTATTTTTTTATTTTTCCGAACAGAGATTTTTCAAACGATCGATTTTTTATTCCCCCTTATAGCGGCCAACTTTGTCGCCAAATCGCGGCTTTATTTTTTTAAGTTTGATGTCAATACCAGAAATTCCCAACAAAATAGCCTTACTGGAGTTGGTTAAAGAGCGTTTAAATGCATCGCTTTGGGAGGCTAAAAATGCCATGGATGCGGCTCAGGAATCGGCAAATAAAGAGCAAAAAAGCAGCATGGGCGACAAATACGAGACCGGACGAGCAATGGCTCAAATTGACCGTGATATGTATGCGCGACGTTATCATCAACTTTTACAAGAGGTGGAGCTTTTGGACCGAATCCTGGAAAATAATTTATCCTCGGAGGTAGTGAAATTAGGGAGTTTGGTTGAAACGACCCTCGGATGGATACTCCTGTCGATCAGTTTGGGAATAATAGAGCAAGATGGGCAAAAAGTAATGGTGGTATCCACGGCATCCCCCTTAGGCAAAGCGGTACTTCAAAAGGAAAAGGGAGAAGTATTTGTCTTTCAAGGTAGACGTCAAACCATTCTTGGGGTCTATTGACGAACTAGCTACTTAATGGGTCCGGTGACCAAATCCTTTCCTTTTATATTTCTAAACAATTGCCGTCCTTATAGAAAACCGATGTTGTCGTAGTAATACCGACTATGGGGGTCATGCCCGTGAAATCGAGCCGACGAAAGCCCAGTTTTTTTAATTTCTCTTTGGCAGGTAGGTAATGGGCACGATCTGAGTTATCGAGAATTATCACACCGTCGGGGGTTAGGTAATTTACGGCAAATAGGGTGCATTTTACCCTATTTCGACCATCCACTACCACGATATTAAATTTTTCACCTA
>JBAYRB010000483.1:0-3057 GCA_041676905.1 Spirosomataceae bacterium | reverse complement strand
TGTTACTGTATTGGCTACTGCTTGGTCGGCTCCTGAAACGAAGGGGTCGGGTCGGCATGAACCTGTACTTATGACGATTCAATACGGCAAGGGAAGGGTATTTCACACCGCTTTAGGGCATGAAAATTACTCGCAGCGATGTGTTGGCTTTATCGTTACTCTCCAACGTGGGACCGAGTGGGCGGCCAGTGGGAAAGTTACACAGAAAGTACCAGCTGATTTTCCTACCCGGGAAAAAGGATCGGTACGCTAATCGGTTACATTGAAGCCTTCAGTAGATTCCTGGTAGAACCCGGTGCCATACAGTCGGGCGGCAGGTTTTCGGGGTCGTCGAGCAGGTGCTGTAATAGCTCATTGGTCTTTTTTACCCAAATAGCCCGCCCCTCGCAAGTCCAATGCGAGTCACTGTGAAGAAATGATTTTTCACCCAGTGCCCTATATTCATTGATAATGCTAACGAAGGGCGTCGAAAGATCCGGATGTGATTGGATCCTTTCCACGAGGTGATTGTAGGTGCCATAATCAGGCATGAGAATGGTGGACTTATTGGGAATAATGGAAATAATCAAGTGATCAAAACCCATGGCTTTCAATTGGGTAGCCGTTTGATTAATAGCATTCACTACGGAATCGATTCTTGAATCACTGATTTTAGCGAACCCCGAGGTGATGGGATAATTCAAAGTATCGGTATCTAGGTAATAAACGATATGCTTTTTGTCGTCAGAAACTGTTACCCCACTCTCCGTACGATCGAACAAATTAAAATTTAAAGAAGATTTGAGTTCCTTGAATGCAATTCCTAGGCGGTTACTCGATATAATAAGACTCAGTTGATCCTCCGCTCTACTTGACCGGAAAAAGTCATCCAGTCGAGACATCCACCGCATATCTTTCCATTTACGAACATAAGTAACCGAGTCGGGTACGAAATAATGATCGACCGGGGTTTCGAAATGTTGGCGTAAATGTCGCTCAATGCTTTCGATTAAAACGACATTGAGGGCAGATGTGTCGAGATTAAAATGTAAATAATTATCCCATTTCACGAAATGGAATGCGTCGGCAATAAAATCGGAACTATCGATCCGTTGGGGTTCCAGAAAACTGTCTCCCAAGGCATAGAGGTGCAGCGGACGATCTGATTTTTTTTCCAAGGGAAAAGGGGTGGTGCATTTTACCATCTCTTCCTTAAACTGAGGTAGTTTTGAAAGATTAAAGAGGTCGCCGTATCGATATTCATCCTCAATTAAACCCCACCGATAAAGATAAGGGAAAACCTTTTCGTAATCGGAGACACCGAGGAGCCAAATTCCTCCAAATACGATCAATACGGCAATTCGCAACATTTTCATGGTAACTTAATTGACCAAATCTGAATCTTACCGGTTACCTGGTTAAAAATATTTAATATCCGGTCTACCCCGTGAAAAGTCAAATCAATCATCCCATCACAAGGAATGGGGCGATCCCCCACACGATTTCCATTAAAGTCGAAAATGGACGCCATGTTTCCAGAAACTACGGTAATAAAACGATTTTCGCTTCCAAAATAATGATATTGAATTTTGAAATTGGGCCGAAGTCCTATTATTTCAAAAATTTCGTTCCCCTCTTTATCCAGTAATGCCGCCCGGGTCGGGGTTTGACGAAGTAAAATCCAGTCCTGTAAATTAGCGTCAAATAAGGTTCTAAAAACACTTCCACTCTCTGGAAGCAATAGTTGTTTACGTTCAATTATCTCACCCGAGGGGGCTATTTTGACAAACATACCTTGATGGGTTACACCGCTCAGAACCAATTGGTTGCCTATTTGCTGCGTAGCAAAGGAGCCACTGATACGAGTAAGTAAATCGACTGGAAAACCTGGTTTCATTTGCCCCTGCTCATCCAATATCACGACTTTGCCATTTTTCTGGGTTATCAAATATTGGATGTTCTCGTTTTCGGAGAAAGAGATGACTGGATTTAATACGTCATCCAGTGGCGTCCTCGGATTGATTCGTTTGGGAGGTTGGTGAACTTGATGCCAAGCATATAAATTTTGGCTCGGACTTTTTAGTACAAAATGGGCACCGTTTTCACGGGAATGCTTCATCCTATACATAGATTGGATAGGTTCGATGGCCGGATCGGAAAGCAGGGTAATCAGACCATTTTCATCTTCATCGATCACATACAAATTGGAAGCTGTGCTGACAATATTCTGCGGACGACCGATATTTAAAAAGTCAGCATTAAAGCTTCGCCCCTGGATGGGTTGATTCAAACGCGCAATTACCTTTCCTGCATATTGGTTACTACTGTTGTATTCAACAAGCTCGTTTAGATGATTGCTGATTAAAAGGCTAGATTGTCCTAGTAACGAGTTCGCCGTTACTGTAAATCCGGCTATGCGCTGGCCTGGAAAATTTATTTCTGAAAGTAATTCCAAGGAGCCACTTTCCTTCGATGCCGCATTAAAGTTGATATTTAGATTGATTTTGGCACGTTTTGAATCTATCTCATACCCCACGATTGCGGAAGATATATCGTCATAGGTGGTACGTAGGGCATTTTTTTTATTAGCGGAGGTTGCCCGCACTTTATTGATATTAGAAACGAGGAATAATTGGGCTTTTTCAATTTTTTGGAAAACAGTGTTATCCAAATGCGCCGAATATTTCCAGGTGAAGTGATTTTCGTAATCGTTTAAATACGCTTGTAAGGCCAGCGGGCTGTTTCCCACCACTAAATATGGCTCTAAATAGGTGATATAGGAGGCTTGGAACCCTCTGAACAACGGACCAAATAAAGCTTCCATCCATTCATTAATGGGGATGGTGTAGATCGGATAGCCGTGAAAGCGTTCCAGAGTACCGGCATCGTCGGCGATCGCCTCCAAAAACGGACGTGCTTTTTGTACGTCTCCATATCGGATTAATAGCACTTTGTTAGCATGTTCATTTTCCGAGTTTTCATTCAAACACAGAATAACTTCATTTTCAATTTCCCCCAAAAAGTTTTTTTGTGCCTCAGCCAGTTTTTTTTCGAATTTTGATCCAGCTAGAATCGAGC